>NZ_MWQI01000006.1 GCF_002210345.1 Fibrobacter sp. UWB4
CCCGGATCCCCTATAATTGCAATTGTCTTAGAGACACAATGTGACACTTAATTTGGATTAAAACTGCGCCGTTATGCGGACCTGCAATATTTGGACTTTGAATATTCCAATTTACCACATTGATAAACTGTCCAAGGAACTTTTGGTTTTGTAGTTTATCCTTATCGTTCATGATTATACATTATAGAACGTAGGTGAGCGATGTTGCACAGCCTAGGGTGTGAGGATAAGAACATGGAAAACAATGAAGTTGAAATCAAGAAGGTTGGGCCAATTGTCGAGACTGTCTGGGGCGTGTTCCTGCTTGTGGCGAGCTGCGCGCTAATCGTCTTTGCCGCTTAATCCTTGATTGCAAAAAAAAGAAAGTCCGTCTGTGTTGGAGACGGACTTCTTTTTTTCAATAGTTGGGTTTAATTTTTTATTTCGCTCCAGGCGCATTCGTTAGCAGGCGGGATATATCGGTTGTTGTAGTATGCAGCGCAAACTGTGGGGTTTGGAGCCTTTTCGCATGTAGTATCGCGAATTTCAACGAGCTTGTCATAGACGTCTCTGTTCTTTACAGATCTGAATAGCAATGAGTTCTGGAGGCATTCAAAACAGCATAGTCTGTCATAGACATGCATTGTCTTTTCGATTTTTTCAATCACCTTTGTATCACCTGTGGCAGAAAAATAGGCCCAGTGGGCATCGATATCTTCGCCTTCGCATGTGACCGAGTCCATGAAAAATTCGTGACCTTGAATATACTTGCTTATGCTTTGTTGTGCCGGGAATCCTGTTGGGAAGACTCGCTGAAAATCTTTCTGTTCTTTTTCATCGAGGTGAGACATAATCCAGTTCTCATCAAGGTAATCGCGGTTCTTTAAACTTATGAGGTTGATTAGAGTAGGGTAGTAAACTCTTGCGTTTTCCACATTGAGCGTATTTGCTCTAATTATAGCCACGATGAGTTCGTTCGTGTATTCGGGTTTCATCCTGTAGGCTTCACCGATGAACAGGTCTACAGAATCGGCTAAGGCGGGAGTTAAATCATCCCGCTTAAAGTTCTCATTTATTTGGGGCTTGAAAAATGCACAGCTTGATAGGACTAGAATGGCTAGAACAAATGATAGGTATAGTTGCTTTGTCATAAATAATCCTTAGTTTGGTTACAATATACATAAAAGTCCGTCTGTGTTGGAGACGGACTTCTTTTTTTAGAATGCTTTATTGTCTGTTACTTTTTTGCTTTCTTTGCCGTTGTGTTAGCGGCGGCCTTCTTTACAAGCTTTGTTTTAATCGGGGTGAATTTAATGCCTTCGGGAATAAGCTTTGCGATTGCTTTTGCAACTTGCTGTTGACCTTTATCGATTGCTGTAAGGTATTTGACGATCGCCTTGGAAATGTTATTGCAGAATTTTTCAGGAATATTTTCTTGAAGCTTTTCAAGTGTATTGGCTTTTGCGTTCTTGATATTGATCGAAGGTTGTACATTGAAACCGGCTATCTCGACAGCTTGTTGTATTGTGAATCGGTTTTCTTGGACGGCTAATGCATAATTTCCTGCATAGAGGCTTGCTGCGGAAGCGACTTCATGGATGTTGTTGAACCAAGGTCCAGTAGGTCCATGTGGTCCAAAAGGAGGCCCTCCCCAGGGCGTTCCGCATGGCCATGGTTCAAAATCGTCATAGTATCCGCTTGGTATATAACTAGTTATTATGCTGTGTCTTATTGCTTGTCTGAAAATATTGGTGGCTTCGAAGTCTTTATTCGGAGTGAGTTCAATACTATCGGGAATAAGCTTTTGGGCTTCCTTGATAATTTCATTCTGGCCTTTTTCGATGGCCTCTAAGTAACTGATTATAGCCTTGGCTATGTTATTGCTAATTTTTGCAGGAATGTTTTCTCTTAGTTTTGCAATAGGACTTATTTTGGAATTCCTGAAGTTGGCAGCTATGCTTGCTTCTAGGCCTGCATTGTGGATAATATCCAGTATTATATCGCCATTTTGCAAAAAGACTTTTGGGAATCTTACTGAATAATCTTTTACCTCAGCAATGAGTTCACTGATGTGGTGAGGCCATGGTATCGGGTGTCGCCACCAGGGTGTTCCACAAGGCCATGGCTCGTAAGTGTCTTTTTTTGTTGAATAAGCCGCAACTAGGGCTGTTACTGCTATTTTATTGAATAATTTGTGGACTTCAGATTCTTGAATTGTTGCTGTAGAATCTTTTTCATTTGTTTTGTTAGCCATTTTTTTCTCCTTAGGGTATATATATAAGTGTATATATTAAGAAGATAAAAAAGGATTAATGTAAAGTATTTTATACAAGTTTGAATTTTTAGTACAAAAAAACGGAATTCGTTCTGAATTCCGTTAAGTTGTTTGTTTTAATTTGACTTAGACTCTTCCGAAACGGCGTGTCTTGCGGAACGGCTTGTCGCCAAAGCTGCGCTCGTCGCGGTCCTTACGGAAGGGCTTGTCTTCGAACTTGCCGGGCTTGCGGTCGGCGAATTGGCGCTCACGGCGTGCCTTGCGGTTTTCGAACGGCTTGTCGCCAAAGCTGCGTTCACCACGGTCTTTGCGGAATCCGCCACGGCGTTCATCGTCTCGGAAGCCTCCCTTGCGGTCGCGATGGAAGCTGCGGCGTTCTTCGCGGCTGGCATGCGGTCTTGTTCCTGGTGCGGGACCCTCGGGTGGTTCGTCGGTCATCACGCGGAAGCGGGCGTCGTTGCCGCGGATGGTCATTTCGGACAAGATGTCGAGAACGTCTTGCGGGAGTGTGTTCGGGAGTTCAACGGTACTGAACTTGTCAAAGAGCTTGATGCGGCCGATGTTGCTGCTGTTGATGTTCGCTTCGCCGGCGATTGCACCCACGATGTCGCGCGGGGTGACGTGGTCAATGCGGCCAACGCCGAGGTAATAGCGCAAGAAGCCTTCTTCGACGCCGTTCAGGCCTTCCTTGCGTTCCTTACGCATACGCTTCTGTTCTTCGCTGTTGAGGCCGAAATCTTCGCCATTGCCGAGGAAGTCTCTGCCGCTGCGGACCTTTTCGCGGCGTTCCTTCGGAGCTTCGAGCGGCGGGAGGTTCGGGAAGAGCGGCTGCTTTTTCTGGTACATCTTGATGACGGCTGCTGCGATGTCTTCGGCGGTCATTTCGTTGACGGTACCGTCTTCGAGGGCGACGCCATCCTTCATGTTGCAGCCTTCTGCGGCGAGTGCGCGGACGAGTTCCTTGAACTGGTCGAGTTCACCGTAGCTCACGACGCTCTTGACTTTAGCCTTGAATGCTTCGACGCGCTTTTTGCTGATTTGTTCGGAGGTCGGCATTTCCATCACGTCAATCGGCTGGCGCGTAGCCTTTTCGATGGTCTTGAGCATACGCTTTTCACGCGGCGTGATGAACAAGATGGCGTTACCGCTGCGGCCTGCACGACCTGTACGGCCAATGCGGTGCACGTAAGATTCCGTGTCGTACGGAATGTCGTAGTTCACAACGAGTGAAATGCGGTCCACGTCAATACCGCGGGCGGCGACGTCTGTTGCGACGACGATATCGAGCTTGCCCATCTTGAGACGGTTGATGGTGCGTTCGCGCATGGACTGGGCGAGGTCGCCGTTGAGCGGGGCTACGTTGAATCCGCGGCTTTCGAGTTTCTCGGCTACTTCGGTGGTGTTCTGCTTGGTGCGCACGAAAATGAGTACGCCGTCAAATTCTTCGCCTTCGAGAACGCGGGCGAGCGCTTCGATTTTGTGTTCGTTTTTCACGAGCAAGTAGCGCTGGCAAATGTTTTCGACCGTGGTCGTCTTGCCTTCGATGCGGGCTTCTTCGTATTCGCCCAAGTGCTGGTCGATAATCTTTTTGACGCTATCCGGCATGGTGGCGCTAAAGAGGGCGCGCTGGGCATCGGCGGGGATTTCCCTGAGGATGGTTTCCACGTCTTCCATGAAGCCCATGTCGAGCATTTCATCCGCTTCGTCGAGGACGATAGCCTTGACCGCTCCGAGCGAAATAGAACCGCGCTTGATATGGTCAATCAAACGGCCCGGGGTGGCAACAACGATGCTTGCCTTGCGCTTGAGGGCGCGCAACTGGATTGCAATATCCTGACCGCCATAGACCGGAACAACAGTCACGTTCGGCATCTTGACGGCGTATTGCTGGATGGCATCCGAAACCTGGATCGCAAGTTCGCGTGTCGGCGTGAGCACGAGCATGGACGTTTCACGTCCGTTGAAGTTGATGCGCGAAAGGAGCGGGAGCGAGAATGCTGCTGTCTTGCCGGTACCAGTCTGTGCTGTTCCGAGAAGATTTGCTCCCTGCAAAAGCGCCGGAATTGCCTTAGCCTGAATGGGCGAGGGCGTTTCGTAGCCGGCGAGCTTGACGGCTTCGAGAACTTCCGGAGAGAGACCGAGATCGTCGAAAGTCACCAAAGATTCGTCGCCGACATCTTCTTCGTCTGTAGACTCTTCATTTAAGTTTGCCGGGCTAGTCGCAGCGACTGTTGCTTCATCAGTGGTTGTGTCATGCCCGGCTTGAACGGGCATTTCCTTTTCAACGCCGCTTACGGCTTCATCATCGTCGATAAATTCGACTTTTTCGCCTTTCTTGATCTTGGAATTTGCGCCGGATTCCAGAACTTCGCCGTTATCATCAACGACGATGCCGTCTGGATTTGCGGCAAAGAATGCGGCTTCGTCTGCCTGGTCTTCGTCTGCGCCGCTTGCGATGGCGTTCAAGAACGCATCCGCTTCGAGCTGCAATTTAGAGTTATCATTATTTTCCGGAACGTCGATTTCCGGGCCGCAAGAAATATCTTCTGCCATAAGTCACCTTCGGGATCCGTAAACTTCATCTGCAGCACATGCCGCGTCATCACTTTGCTCGAATCGAGCATTCAATAAGCCCCGAAGTGCACTCGCACTTATAAACCTGAAGTCTGTTGGGTCCCCAATAATTTGCGCCAAATGTAGAAAATAAAGGTTTGAAATCAAAGGTTTTTAAAAACGCTGGTGACGAAGTAATAAAAAAGAATGTTGCGCCCGCGTCGGAATTTTTCATAGACAGTTTAAATGAATTATACTATATTATGCAAACCTCGGAGAGATGCCAGAGTGGTCGAATGGGCCGGTCTCGAAATCCGGAGTCTGTCACAGGACCGAGGGTTCGAATCCCTCTCTCTCCTTTGAAACAAAAAGCGAAGCCGTAAGGCTTCGCTTTTTGTTTCAAGTGAAATAATAGTGGATGAGAACCCTCGCAGAGGGTTCGATTGACCGCGCGAGAGCGAAGCGAACACAGCGCGGTCAAGGATTACGGCCTCTGGCCGTAACCCGAAGGGCGGCGAAGGAACAGAATGTGACAGAGCCGTCCCATCCCTCTCTCTCCTAGAGAGAGGGTGAAAGGACTAGCGAAATGAAATGAGCTAGTTGTCCAATCCCACTCTCTCCTTGGAGTGAGTGAGAATGCTCTCGTATTGAGAGAGAACGTGAGGGAACTGAAAGTGACCGAACGATCCCATCCCTCTCTCTCCTTTAGAGAGGGCGCTCGAATTGTGAGAGCGTGAAAGGACTAGCGAAATGAAATGAGCTAGTTGTCCATCCCACTCTCTCCTCCCTCAAATTGGTAATAATCTCCCTAAAATGGTAGTTTTTAGCATTTTTCTGGTCTAAAAATGAATTTTTGTAATAAAAATGTATTCTTTTGCGAAAATTATATTATATTTATTTACGTGAACGTATCAGAGGGGAGCTTTGATTTGTTTGCAATGGGTGCAAACGCTATTTAGCTTTTAAAAGAAATAAACAGCATAATAAGGAACCGTGAATACGGTTTTGGTGTATTTGGAGTTTGTTCAAAAGTCTCTCATTCCAACTCGTAAAATACTGTCGCCCTCCAATCGAGGGCGACTTCCCGTTTTGCAAGTTTGGAACTAGTGCTTTGGCGTATGAGAAAGGATCGGCTTGATTGCCGGTCCTTTTTTATACCGCTTTGTGCGGTTAAAAAAAGACCGACTTTTCAGTCGATCTTTTTATACCCTGTGTCGCGGTTTGCTCGAGGGTATAAAAAAAGAACCCAACTTGCGTTGAGTTCTTTTTATACCCCCAAGCGGTTTCGAACCGCTGTTGCGGGAATGAAAATCCCGAGTCCTGGGCCACTAGACGATAGGGGCGTTTTGTGTGAGGACAAATATAGGATTTTATAGAATAATGTCAAGGGTGGATGGATAATTTTTTTTGAGGGGGCGCGGCTTTTCATAGTCCGCTCTTTTTATACCCTTTGAAAAGGTTGAAAAAAAGACCAACCTTGTGGTTGATCTTTTTTATACCCTGTGTCGCGGTTTGCTCGATGGTATAAAAAAAGAACCCAACTTGCGTTGAGTTCTTTTTATACCGCTTGGCGCGGTTACAAAAAAAGCCAACCTTGCGGTTGACTTTTTTATACCCCCAAGCGGTTTCGAACCGCTGTTGCGGGAATGAAAATCCCGAGTCCTGGGCCACTAGACGATAGGGGCGTTTTGTGTGCGCCAAATATAGATGTTTATAGGAAATTGTCAAGGGTTTTTATTTGAATTTTTTATTTTTTCTTCCGTGATTCTGAAAAAACGGCTAAAAAAGATACTTTGGCGTGGCGTTTTTCGCTTTTTGCCTGTGGCTTTGCTCGCGAGTGCTGCCGATGCGGCTTTGCTTTGGGGTGTTCGCTCTTTCATGGGGATTCTCCAGGGCGAGGCGATTTTCTCGCTTGTGCAGTGGCTTGTGCTGATGGTTGTTCTCACGGCGCTTCGCTTTGCCTTTTTTGTCTGGAAAATGAATATTTCCGAAAAATGGCTTTTTGGCGCTGGCTCTCTTGTGATGGCGTGGTTCCTGCATGCGCTCCGCTCTCTTTCGCCGCGCGTTTTCCATACGCCGGAAGGCGAAATGAAAGTCGAGGCTGCGTATGAATCGGCTGTTGTTCTGCAATCGAATGGTGGCGTGTTTTTCCAGGCGGTCCAGGCGGTTCTTCAGCTATTGGTGTTTTTGCCTGTGTTGTTTTACATTTCCTGGCCACTTACGTTGTTCCTCTTTGTTGTCGTTGTTCCGCTTGTGAGCTGGATGCAGCGCAGTCTGCATAAGATGGGGCCTGCCGAAGAAAACATTTTGACGGAGCGGTCGAGTTTTCGCAATTCGCTTTATCTTGCGCGAAAACTTTTCCGCCGCTGGAGTTCTGGCTTTGAACGCCGCGATGTTTCGAACGACTTGATGTCTCAAGTGCGTGTGCTCCGTGATGACGGGGTGGCGGTATCGCTCCGCAAAGGCGTTCTTTCGCTTGTTGCGGAATCGGTCTCGGTCTTGGCGATGGTCTTTGTGCTTGCGTTTTGCGCGCTCCTGATTTCGAAAGGCTGGATGGACGGCACGGGGCTTGTGCTTTACTGCTCGGCGGTTCTCCTTTGTTATAAACCTGTGAAGGAATGCGCTCGCGTGATGCCGCAGGCAAGGTCTGCGATGAGTGCGCTTCGCGTTTTGGAAAAGTTCGAAGCGTTGCCTTCGAAAAAATTGGACTCCAGTTCGGTTGAAAAAAGGTTCTCTTCGGACTTGGATTGTTTGGAAATCAAGCATGGCGATTTTTCTTACGAAGGAGCTTTTGCTACGCTTTTCAGTAATTTTTCGCTATGCTGGCAAACGAAAAAGCCGGTGCTGGTACGTGGGCGCAATGGCGTTGGCAAATCGACTCTGTTGCGCTTGATTGCTGGGCTTGAAGAATGGGATTACGGGAAAATTTCATGTTCCATTCCTTTAAAAAATAATGTGTTCTTTGTGGCCCAGGATTTAGAACTGCCTCCACTTCATTTGTTGAAAAAGCTTCTAGCACAAGCGAAGTTTGAGGCCGTTGCCGAATTTGCCCGCGCTGCCCGAGTGAACCAGATCGTTGCTAAAGAGGGAATGTCGGGGGGAGAACGTGCGCGTGTAGCTTTGGCTTGGGCGCTTGCTTCGGATTGCTCGGTAGTCTTGCTGGACGAGCCGTTTGCGTCTGTGGCGCTTGCTGACCGCGAATTGCTTTTGAGTGCTTTCCTTGACACGGCGGAACTGCTCCAGAAATGGGTTGTCCTCGTCAGTCACGATGTTCTTTCCCGAGAACAGGAACAAAGGTTCAATGTTGTGGAGATGGGTGATGCCTGATACAGAAAATAAGTTTTCTGCGTTTCTGTATCGCTTTCGCGGTTACATCTTGGGTGTAATGGCTGTAATTCTGGTGTGTGCGCCTCCGGGCAATGAACCCACCGCCCCCCTAATTGCTGTTCTTCTATACATTTTGAGTGCTTTTTTACGAGTGCAGGCTCGCCGGTTTATCGGCGAACATACTCGTGGCTACGAACATCAGGCGGATGCGCTTGTGACTTGCGGTCCGTACTCTCGCGTGAGGCATCCGCTTTACATTTCCAATACTGGTTTTGCTCTTGGAATCGCAATTTTTCATTTGGGTTTTTCGCTTTGGATTTTGCCGCTTATGCTTGTCGTGATTGCGTTCGAGATGGCGCTTTCGCGAATCGAGGATCGTTTCCTGGAACGGAAATTTGGCGATGTATGGCGCTTATGGGCGAGCGAAACTCCTGCGTTCTTTCCGCGTTTGCGAGCTTCGCATGGCGACTGTGCTGAAAAATTGCGGATGCTTCCTTTGCAAAGGACCTTCTGGCAGGCTTTTTTTGCGGATTCTTCCACTTGGCTGTGGCTCTTGTTTTGTAATTTATTACTGGTCGTAAGAAAAGTGGTGGTTTTCTATGTTTAAGGTTTTTGACATTGCAAGAGAGGCTTTAGGATCTGTAGCCAAAGTTGCTGCAAAAGTACCTGTTATAGAAAATAAGTACCATGTGAAATCGCGTCTGCGTGGCCCGTGGCCTAAGGGGCCGTTTCTTTGGATGCATGGCGCAAGTCTTGGCGAATGTAAGATGCTTTTGAATTTGGCGAAATTCCTCCAGGAGGATTTGCCGAATTGCCCGCGTCTTTTGGTGACGACGCAGAAAGTTGAAGTGGTTTCGTTTATCAAGGAGTCGGGGGCGGATGTGGCCGCCCATATTGCGCCAGTCGATGCACCTGCAACGATGAAGTCCTTTGTTTCGTCTGTCAAGCCGCTTGGACTTATTCTTGCCGAAAATGAACTGTGGCCGGGGTATCTTTCCTCGATGCTGCGGATTTCGACTCGGCCGCCTGTGGCTGTTGTTTCGGGGCGCTTCCATCATGCGGTTCCTGGAATGGACTATGCGGCGATTGGCTTTGTCAGCATGCAGACCGGGTCGGACTTGTCGCGCTTCTTCAGCGTTTCTGCGCGTTCGAACAGCTCGCGGATGATGATTGGCGGCGACTGGAAGCTTTTGCCTTGGGTCCGCTCGGGCAAGGCTGTTTTGCCTCCTGAAAATCCGACGGTCGATACTGTATTTGTCTCGATGCACATTCAGGAAATGCCGAGTCTCGGTCGCATGATTTTGTCTTCGATCAAGCGCGGTGAATCCGTGGTGCTTATGCCGCGTCGCTTGTCGGAAGTGGATGAATTCCGTAAGGCGCTTTGCGGACTTGGGGTATCGGTTGTTGACTGGCCCTTGGTGCAGAGCGGCTCAGTCTCGATGGTTCTCGAGTTTGGCAAGACGAAAGATGTGTTTGCCGTTTCTAGATCGGCGGTTGTTGGCGGCTCGTTTGCCCGTGGACTTGGCGTTCATGATTTTTGGGAGCCGCTTCAAAGCGGTCTTGCGACTTGTGTAGGGCCTTATGCCGCAGGGCAGGAAGAGACTGTGATGACGCTTGTTCGTGAAGGCGTCCTTGCGCAGTTACGCTCGGCTGAGGACTTTTCTCAGCGCAATAAGCCGGAATCCCGTTTGGTGCAAACATTTCTTGCTCATGAAAGTGCTAAAATTAGTGACTCGTATCAGCAGTTGCTGGAATTTTTGAAAAACTTGTTAAAGTAGATTAGGTGAATTATGAAAAAAATCGTTCTGGCTACGCCCCGTGGATTCTGTGCTGGTGTTGACCGTGCAATTCATGTGGTTGAAAAAGCTATCGAAAAATTTGGTACGCCGATTTATGTGCGCCATGAAATTGTTCATAACAAGTTTGTTGTTGAAACGCTTAAGGACAAGGGCGTTGTCTTTGTCGATGAGCTGGATCAAGTGCCGGAAGGATCCGTGGTGATTTTCTCGGCGCATGGCGTTGCTGAACGCATTTATGAAGAGGCTAAAGCCCGTAATTTGCAGGTGCTTGATGCGAGCTGCCCGCTGGTGCTTAAAGTGCATTTCAGCGCTAAGCGGCATTACAATGCGGGTCGCCATATCATCTTGATTGGGCATGCCGGGCATGCCGAGGTCGAAGGTACGCTTGGGCAGCTCCCGGAAGGCGCGATTACGCTTATCAGGAACGAAAAAGATGCGGAAATGGTTGATGTGCCTGCCGACAAGGAGCTGGCTTACATCACGCAGACGACGCTTTCTGTGGCGGAAACTCGCAAGATTATCGAAGCGCTCAAGCGCCGTTTCCCGAACATCATCGGGCCGGATGCGGGTGATCTTTGCTATGCGACGGGGAACCGCCAGGCGGCAGTTCTCGAGCTGTGCTCCGAGGTGGACATGCTTTTGGTTGTTGGTGCCAAGAATTCCTCGAATTCGTCCCGCTTGATGGAGCTTGGGCTTGAACAGGGCCTCCCGAGCCACTTGATTGCGGACGTGAACGATCTTGATCCGGCGTGGTTTGAGGGCATTGACACGGTTGGGTTGTCTAGCGGTGCGAGCGCACCGGAGGTGCTGGTCCAGGGCGTTGTCGATTGGCTGAAAGAAAAATTTGGCCCGATAGAAGTTGAAAATCTTGTAAAATTAGTGGAAAATACGAAGTTTAACTTGCCAAAAGCATTGCAAGATTAACTTTAGCCTTGACAGTTTTGAAATTTTTAGCTAAAATTGGTGCCTGTAAAAACAACGGAGTTTTAATATGAGCCGCATTTGTGAAGTCACCGGCAAAGCCGGTCTCGTGGGCAACATGGTTTCCCACTCTAACCGTAAGAAGTTGATGAAGCAGCTTCCGAACCTCCAGAAGAAGCGCTTCTACATTCCTGAAGAAGATCGCTGGGTGACGCTCCGCGTTAGCGCTGCTGGTCTCCGCACGATCAACAAGCTTGGCATCCAGGCTGTTGCTCAGGAACTCGGAATCTAATTTCTTAGATTGAAAGTTTGACGAAAGCCGCTATGCGTAGCATGGCGGTCTTTTGTGTATTTGTCGTTTTTTGTGCGGCCACCCGCCTTGTTATGCCGGACTCCGATCCGGCATCGGCTTTTTATACAAAAAATGCCCCGGCGCTTAGACCGGGGCTGACGAATTCTCTTTGTCAAGCCCTACTTGATAGGGCTTCTCCTTTTTTTTAAAGGAGATTCCCGGTCTAGCCGGGAATGACAAGCGTATGTCATTCGAAGATAATTTTACTTCCGACTTCCTACTGTCTACCGCCTACTTTCTAATGAACTGCGGGACGCCTTTGTACTTCGCCATGGCCTGCATGATGCTACCCATTTCCCATTCCTTTTCCTTGAGGCGGCGGCGGAGGAGGGCGACGAACACTTCCATGAGCATTTCGCAGTCGTACACGGAACGGTGCATCTTTTCTTCGTCGATGGTCATCGAGATTTCGCCACGCTTCATGAACATGTTTGCCATGAAGCCGAGCTTGTGGTTTGCAAGTTCCGGCATGATGGTCTTGGAAATGGCAAGGCTATCGACGACAGGGTTCCCAGGCGTGAACTGCGGGTTCTGTTCGTAGGCGGTGCGCAAGAAGCTGGCGTCGAAGTTTGCGTTGTGGGCTAGCAAAATGGATCCCGGTCCGCAGAATGCGGTGAACTGTTTGAGAGCTTCGCCGACCGGAGGTGCGTTTTCGACCATTTTGTCGGTGATGTGGTTCACGTTCGTTGCTTCGGCGGGGATGAGCATGTTGGGCTTTACGAGCGTGTCAAATTCCGAGATGAGCTTTGGCACGACGCGTCCGTTTTTCACCTCTACAGTGAACTTTACGGCGCCAATTTCAATGATTTCGTCTTTGCGGTTGACAAGACCAGTCGTTTCTAAGTCGAATGCGACAAATTTTGGAGGTAATGCGATCACGGCTGTGTTTCCTTATTTTGAATATTTTCGGGCAAAAGATACTTAATTTCGATGTCAATAGCTGTCAAAGGGAGCGGAATAATGAAATTATCCCATCCGTTTAGGCGAAAATGCTTGCCATATTTGATGCAAAAAAGCCAAAGGGGGCGGCCGCTCGCCTTGGAAAGCCACAGGGAACCCGGTTTTACCTGGAGGGCGGGGCCGTGCGGACCGTCGAGCGCCATGCCGACAAAACGGTCGTTCTTGAGCGATTTTAGCAGATGGCGGACATTTGTGGCCCCGTGCGTGTTGGAACCGCGGGTGACTTCGTAATGGAGCTGCTTGGCCGCCTGGGCGAAAAATTCGCCGTCGTTTGATTCCGAGACGAGGATGTGGACGTTCTTGTCCTTGAAGGCGGCGGTGCTTGCGAGCAGGTCCTTGTGCCAGAGTCCGAGGATCCCCGGGCGGAAGTCGTCGGGAACGCGCAGGCGGATGCGGAGGCTCCTCATCCAGAGGGCGCCGAGCGTGGCGAGCAATTTTGTCTTCATTTGGGTGAAATTCACGGCTAAAAATTAAAAAATTTCACTTTTTTTTGCGCGGACCCCTTGTAAGGGCGTCTTAAAATACTTATATTGCGTCTGCAATTATGGCGACGTACCCAAGTTGGTAAGGGGCGAGTCTGCAAAACTCTTATTCGGCGGTTCGAGTCCGCCCGTTGCCTCTCAAAAGACCTTTCGTGAAAGCGAAAGGTCTTTTTGTTTTCTCGAGGATTGCGGGAGGCGGGAACCGCGCACTCCATAAAAAAGCCCGCGCATTGAATATGCACGGGTCATGAAAAATAACTGGATCCTTCCGCCCTTTGGTCGTCAGGATGACGGGGACGCGGGCTGGGAAACTTATTCTGCTGGCGGAAGCGGGTTCTTGCGGGGGCGGCCACGCGGGCGCTTGACCGGCATTTCTGCTGCGGCTTCCGGGTGAAGTGCCTTGTTCTTTGCCATGAGCGCTTCGCGGATCTTCTTTGCGCGTTCTTCGATGCGCTGGCGGGCGAGGTCGGCTGCAGACACGATGACGGTCTTTGGCTTGTCGCCTGGCTTTGCGCCGAACGAGCCCTTGAGGACGCGGCCTGAAGGCGGTTTGGGCGGTTCCGAGATGACGCTCGTGAGCACTCGCTTGGGCGCTGCTGTGGGAACCGTCTTTTCGATAATCTTCTTGACTTCGGCGTCTTCGGCCTTAGGTGCGGCGTTCTTTGCGATTTTCTTCAGGATGCTGTTGATTTCGGCATCGTTTT
This sequence comes from Fibrobacter sp. UWB4, assembly GCF_002210345.1. Lineage (NCBI taxonomy): Bacteria > Pseudomonadati > Fibrobacterota > Fibrobacteria > Fibrobacterales > Fibrobacteraceae > Fibrobacter > Fibrobacter sp. UWB4. The sequence goes on from NZ_MWQI01000006.1 coordinate 13,353, forward strand.
CTGCTTCACGCTGCTTTGCGCTTTCGGGCTTGATGTACTTGGCCACGAGCGAATTGAACTTGGCGTTTTCGCTCTGCTCTTTGAGTTTTTGGCGCTCGCGCTTGGACGGGCGCTTGGCCCCGTTGTGCTTTTTACCGATAAATTTTTTCTCTTTGCTTTCCGAGTTGCGAATGATTTCTTCGTCGGAAAGACCACGCAGTTCGGGCGGAACTTCAGTGACTTGAAGAGCCTCTTTTCTAGTGGAATCTGTCATGATTTCTGGGTCTTTAAGCGGTTTTTAGCTTTGTCAAGGTTTTTTTTGCACTTTTTTTGCAAAAAATCTGAGAAAAATTTAAAAAAATTTGAAAAAAATGCTTGTCAAGGTCTAGAAAAAAAATTCTTTATGGACTATTTTTGGAGTACAATGCTTCGGTTTACACAAGAAATATCTCTCGCTTTGCGCTCTATCGCTAATGAAGAAGAAGCGCATGAAATGTCTAAGAAGGCTAGGGAGCAATTTGAATTTCTCGGAATCAGATTGGTTCCCCGTCGTGAAGTCACGTACCCGATTTTTGACAAGTACCCGCCAAAGGACGGGGACGAACTCGTGTCGAGGGTTGAGGACATGTGGGCGCAGCCGTATAGGGAATTCCAGTACGCGGCTTGTGACTACCTGTTCCGCCATCGTGTTCTTCTCGGTGGCCAGCACCTGAATTTTTTGAAAAAGCTCATTAAGACCAGAGCTTGGCGAGACACTGTCGATACCCTCGCTTCTTGCGTCTTGGGTGATTTGGCGCTACGTCTTCCGGCGTTGCGTACAAAGATTGCCTCCTGGATTCGCGACCCGAACATCTGGGTTCGCCGCAGTGCAATCATCTTCCAGGTGCAGTACAAGGACCGCACCGACTGGCCGCTTTTGCGTCAGTTCTGCCTCACTTGCGCGAAGGACGACGACTACTACATCCGCAACGGCATTGGTCGTGCTCTTTCTGAATACGCCCGCATCAATCCGACTGAAGTCCGCCGCTTTGTCCAAGATAACGCATTTGCTGAACAGACCGCTCAGGAAATCTTGCGCCTTATCTAAGTGAGATTGCTGGCGATCCGTTAAATTTGCAATGCGAATTGCGCAAAGCCTCGGCTTTTAAAGACTCTCGAAAGAGGGTCTTTTTTATTTGCTTTTCTTTTCGGCTTTCCCCTTTTCCTTTAGTGGAAAGCTGAAACGGCCCTGAAGGACGCAGCCTTTTGCCCCTGGGTCGCATTCCTGTTTGCGTTTCTCGCAAAATGTCTCGTTGAGGTATTTGCATTCCCAGCTCATAAGAATCTCCTTCTTGAAAGAGGTGGTTGTGCTTGCGGCACTTTTATTAATCTAAACAAAAAGTGGGCAAATAAGCCTATAATTTTGAGTGGGAATGGTCTAATTAAAATGTATATTGCTTGTAAATGAAGAAAAAACGAGCGAAAAAATCGGTGAAAAAGTCGTACAAGGCGAAAAGTTTTGTGGGTGTTTGCCTTTTTTTAATACCTGCACTTTTTGTGTTTGTTGTGTTCGGAGTTCAAGTTGGTTACGATTTTATTGTAAATGATTTTGATGACATTAGAGAACATTTATCTATATGGTTCTTTGTCGTATATTATGTTTTTATTGGTTTTATACTCTTTTTGATTTTGAATCTTAACCCGGTAAGGATAAATATTGATGGTGATGAAATTGAGTTTGTCTATGTTTGCCGGAATAAAATTCGCGTAAATATTGATGATGTAAAAGTGCTGAGCTATGCGGACTATGGAAAAACGTGGTATGCCATAGTGTATGTACGTAAGCGATTGATGCGTATTTCTTCAGCGGAATTCCCGGCTTTGAAATATTTGTTTGAAAAAACTTAAAAACACTCACCTTAATCAAAGTGGCACTACTAGCGTAGTGCACTTTGTGGCGGCTCGGTCATGGCAAATTGAGCAAGCTCATTTGTCACGACTCTCACCTTAATCAAAGTTGAGGGTTCGTCTGTATGGCGTGAATCCTGCGTTTTTGATGAAATTTTCGGCTTGTTCGATAGTCGTGAGCCCGTGGTTTTGGAGCACGTTCTCTTCGATGACGATGCTGTTGATGTCGTCGGCGCCGGCATGCAGCCCGAGTTCACCGAGCGAAAGTCCCATGCCGAGGAGCGAAACTTCGATGTGCGGGACGTTGTCGAGGTACAGGCGGCTGAGCGCGAGCAGCTTGAGGTATTCATCGCCGCGCACATGGCGGATCGGGAACTTGTCTGTCTGCGGCTGGAACGTCCACACGACAAAGCTCTTGAAACCGCCCGCAATGTCCTGCGTCTTGCGGACGTATTCAAGATGCTCGATGACTTCTTCGGCGGTTTCGGCGCTGCCGATGACGATGTTTGCACTGCCAGGGAGTCCTTTCTTGTGGCAGGCGGCAAGCGTATCGCTCCATTGCTGTGCCGGAAGTTTTTTCGGGCTTAAGATTTGACGCATGCGGTCGGAGAGTATCTCGGCGCCTGCGCCCGGGACGGAACTGAGACCTGCATCCTTGAAAATGTCAAGCAGTTCGTCAAGCGGTATGTTGTTGAATTCCGCAATGCGGACAAGTTCAACCGGCGAGAATCCGCGCACCTTAACGCCCAATTCTTGCGTGAGCATTTTCAGTACGTCGGTGTAATAGCTGAGCGGAATTTCTTTGTTGACTCCGCCTTGTAAAAAAATCTGGTCGGCGCCTTTGGCTTTAGCTTCGAGCGTCTTTTGACGGATTTCGTCTAAACTCAAAATGTACGCTTCGGGGTGCTTTGCAGGGCGGCAAAAACTGCAAAAGCTGCAAGTCACTTCGCAAACGTTCGTGTAGTTCACAATGCGGAACGCCGTGTAACCGACGCGGTTCCCGGGGAGCTTCGCCTGGCGTACGGTATCGGCTGCTTCGACGACCTCAGTCCAGGGGACGTTCTTTAAAATTTCGAGACCTTCCGCCGGAGTGAGGCGTTCTTGAGCGATTGCTTTGTTTAACAAGGAATTCATTGGTTAAATAATAGAAAAAATAAACCTCATACCTCAAAGGCTCGAAGAGCCGACCTCACACCCCATGCCCTGTTGACTAATTGTCCACGAAACTACTATTGCGGCTTGTGTTTTGGCTCACCGACGAGGATATATTACAGATGGGTTTAGTTAGGTAGAACACTGGTGTGTCCATGCTTGGTTTTGTGGAACCACGCTGTTGCGTGGCATATCTCCTTGCGTGTATCAAATCAGTTTGGAGGACTTGTCCTTTCGGGATGAAGAGTTAGGAATGATACAACAGGAGAACAGGTATGAAACACCTCAGTTTAAAGTGTGCAGCAATGGCTCTTGCTTTTGCTGCATCTGCACAGGCTTTTACCGTTACGGGTAAGGTCAACGATGAAAGCGGCAAGGCTATCGAAAAAGCCTCCGTAGAACTTCTTAAAAACGCACTCAAGACAACGACCGATTCCAAGGGCGAATTCAAGCTTTTCAAGGAAGAGGCCAATCCCGGTGATTCCTTGATTGGCATCCATTCCATTCGTCCGAGACTCGGCTATGTGAGCGTGATGAACGGCGTTCTGTCTTATTCCCAGAGTACGAATGAACCGGTGCGCATTCAGGTCTTTGACGCCGTGGGTTCCCGTGTCTTGAACGAGACCGTTTATGGCTCAGGTACGCTTGACATGCAGTCTGTCGTGAAATCTCAGGGTTCTTATTTTGCGCGAGTGAGCGTTGGTAGCGCAAAGAGCAATTTCCGCTTTGCATCCAATGGTAATTACGGGGTCTCGTTTGGCGAAGCTGTGGCTCGTGGCCTCAAGAAAGAAGAAGCCGGCGATAGCCTCCGCGTGATTGCAACGGATTATGATACGTTGACAGTTGCTCTTTCTAACTTGGATACAAACGTTACACTCAAGCTCAAAAAGACGGTCAAACAGCCGGAATACGCTTACGGTTGGGGCCTCAAGAACGATCCGGTGCCGACACGTGGTTGTGGCAAGGATACAAAGCTTGACTACAAGTATCGCGGTGACAAGCCGTATATCGATTTCAAGTGGAGCAAGGGTACGCGTACCGTTCGTATCGATATTCCCAAGAACTACGATAAGAATAATCCGTACAAACTCATTTTCGGTATGCAGTGCATGGGCGGCTGGGCCGGTGGCGTGCAGGATGAAGGCTATTATGGTCTGAAACCGCTTGATACGGAAAATACAGCCATCTTCGTCGCTCCGGAAGGCAATGGAAACCAGGCCCCGTGGGATCAGAACGACTACATTCTCTTCGATGAACTTCTTGCATACCTCGAAGGCAACTTCTGCATTGACTCTTCTCGTGTGTTCTCGACCGGCTTTAGCTACGGCTCCATGTTCTCTAACGGACTTTCCTGGAACCATCAGGACGTGCTCCGTGCTGTTGCCGTGTACGAAACAGCTGAACGCAATATTTGGCTCCCGCAGCGCAAGCAGATGGGCATCGGCTGGATGGGTGTGCTCGGCTTGCAGGACAATCTCTGCACTCCGGTCATGGGCCGTGCTGCTCGCGATATCATCTTGGAACTCAACTCCGAAGGTGGCAAGGCCAAGAACGAGCGTGCTCAGGAATACGGTGGTAACGGTCCGCACGTGTGCTATGACTACACGACTGTTGAAGAACGCTTCCCGGTTCGCTGGTGCACACAGAACGGTGGCCATATCTGGGACCACAAGGATCCGGGTTCGAACCAGTCATGGGTTCCGAAGACCACTTGGGATTTCTTCAATAAGTTCTAATATCTAAGATTCTTTCCTCCTCACAAAACTCTCGGTTTCGGCCGGGAGTTTTTGCCTCCCCAAAAGCAAAAAAATCAAAAAGTGGCGGTTTTTACGTTAATTTTAAGTTTTTTTTGAATTTTTGACGTAAAATTTTGATGTTGTCTGTAATTTTTGGGCCGGTTTTTCGATTTTTGCGCTGCTTAACGCCTCAAAAGTGGCACGAAAATGCTTTTTGAGTGAAAAAATCGGGATAAAAAACGAAAAATGGTCGTTGAAATTCAAGAAATTTGTTATTTTGTATGAAAAATTACGTAAAATTGGGGCGAAAATTATCGTTTTTGACGTAAAAAGAGCTGAAAATCATTTTTTTTTTGAAAAAAAATGGATTTTATTTTGTTTGAAAACTAGGGCGAGTCGTCGCTAATGTTGTAAAAATTTGCCGCTCCGTTGGGCTTTTTCTATCTTTGGGTGCATGGAATTCAAGCGCTTTGAAGCTCTGATCGAGATGTTTCCGCAGGTGCAGATTTTCAGCACCGAGGGCGAAGATCTCGACCGAGTCATTACTCATTTCTTAAATCAACGTGAAAATGTCTCCACGATGTCGGAGGCTATGCAACGTAAAATCCAGCAGGCGTTGGCCCCGTTCTTCCAGCAGCGTTTTATCAGCTTGCACGATGCGGAAGCTCCGCTGGTGCGCAACCTGCTTCTGGACAAGAAGTTCTTTTTGCAGACGGACCGCTACATTGACGATATGGCGTGGCCGCTGACTGACCCAGAAAAGCTTGGCGAAGCTTTGAACATTGCTGACCTTGCCGAAGGGATTCTTGACCGCAAGCTGTTGAGCCTTTCGAACGGCGAACTGCGCCGAGTACTCTTGGCCCGCATGTGGATGGAAAAGCCGGAATGGGTTTATTTCAACGACTTGTTTGGCGGACTCGACCCGGAGTACCGTGCGCATTTGGCGGGCTGCGTGGCTGACCTTGCAAAACGTCCGGGCTTGAAAGTCGTGGTGCGCCTCGCTCGCGAAGATGAACTGCTTCCGGAAATCCCGGCGTTCGTTTATGCTGACAAGACGTTCTCGCAGTATGAAGGTGAACTCCCGAAAGCCGCTGCAACCCCGAAGTTCAAAAAAGCAGAACTCAAGGATTATGAAATCGTTGATTTGAGACGAGAGAACGGCTCTGGCGAGCCTACAGACGAAAGACGAGAGAGTTGTGACTCCGCTCATCTCTCGTCTGATTCAGAAATTCTCTTTGACCTTAAGCACGTGAACGTCCGCTTTGGCGATACGGACGTGTTGAAGGACCTTAACTGGACGGTTCGCAAGGGTGAACATTGGGCGGTGATGGGCGAAAACGGTGCCGGCAAGAGTACGCTCCTCGGCATGCTTACCGCTGACCATCCGCAGATTTACAACAACGACATTACGCTCCTAGGTGAACGTCCGGGGCATGGCCTCAACATTTGGGACCACAAGGCAAAACTCGGATTCTTCTCGCCGGAAATGGCACTCCAGTACCGCGAAGACTTGAGCCTTCTGGATGTGCTTTGCACAGGATTCACACCGAACCTTTGCCGCGCTGAAAACATCACGTGGGAAGAAAAGGCTAAGGCTCGCGAATGGCTTACGTACTTGGGCTTTGAAGATACGTCGATTTCTATTCGCAAGATTTCGCCGATTGACAAGCGCCTGGTGCTGATGGCCCGTGCTGCAATTCGCCCGCCGAAAGTCCTTTTGCTCGACGAACCGACGCAAGGTCTCAAGGGCGAGTATCGCGAAAAGCTGTTCCACCTGTTGCAACTGCTTTCGACGGAGACGACGATTATCATGGTCAGCCATTACGAAGAAGAATGGCCGCCTTGCATGACGCATCTCCTCCGCATGCCAAAATTCTCGCTGAATTAGACGAACGCAAAAAGGTCCCGAAATGAACTTCTTATTCGTTGCTCTTGGCGGTGCTCTCGGTAGCGTACTTCGCTACTTCCTTTCGCTTGTGATCCCGAAGGTCGCCGGGTTCCCGTGGCCGACCTTTGTCGCAAACGTCCTGGGCTGCCTATGCATCGGAATTTTTTCGGGACTCTTCCTCAAGTGCGACTCCCTCTCGCCGAACCTCAAGCTCTTTTTGGTGACGGGCTTTTGCGGAGGCTTTACGACGTTCAGCACTTTTGCGAGTGAAAACCTGGCGCTTTTGCAAAGCGGAAAATTCGGGATGTTCATAGCCTACGCACTCGCCAGTTTTGTACTTGGTGTTGCCGCCTGTTTTGCCGGACTTTACCTCATGGGTTACAATCGGTGAAACTAATGACTATTGACTAGTGACTAATAACCAATTGTCAATCACTTTGTTAAAAAAAGTAAATGTGCATACGCTTCGATAACTTTTGATGTATTTTCTTTTAATACTGACTTATGTTGGTTGTAAAAAGGAAAACAAGTTATATCTATCAGGAGTTAATAATGGCAAAAGCAGCAAAAAAAGTTTTGCTTCTGTGTGGCGATTTTACCGAAGATTACGAAACGATGGTCCCGTTCCAGTCGATGTCCATGTTGGGTTACCAGGTGGATGCCGTGTGCCCTGACAAGAAGGCGGGCGAAACGGTTGCTACTGCAATCCATGATTTCTTGGGCGAGCAGACTTACGCAGAATCCCGTGGGCACAACTTTACCCTCACGGCAGACTTTGATGCTGCGCAGGTAAAGGATTACGAAGGCTTGTTCATTACGGGTGGCCGCGCTCCGGAATACATTCGCTTGAACGAACGCGTACTCAAAATCGTGAAGGAATTTTTCAAGGCTAAAAAGCCGGTGGCCGCCATTTGCCATGGTCCGCAGGTCCTTGCTGCAGCCGGCGTCTTGAAAGGCTATAAGGCTACGGCTTACCCAGCCGTTGGCCCGGATATCACTCTTGCTGGTGGTAAGTATGTGGCTGTGAACGTAGACGAAGCTGTGGTGGACCGCAACTTGGTTACGGCTCCGGCATGGCCTGGCGATACGGCTATTGTCCGTGAGTTCGTGAAACTCATGGGCGCAAAAATCAAGATTTAATATTTGCACAATTTTGCATTTTTAAGTCTCTTAAAAAAATAGCTCTCTTCAAAAAGACATATACTTCGGTATATGTCTTTTTTTCTTTCTGGACCTTTTAATGGGGTGAAAAATCTAGCTGTAAAAAGTCCTGGATCTTTTGCGTTGCCCAGGATTGATGGACTGCGATTTGTTAAATTAAAACAAAAACTTTTTTTACCCCATACCTCAAAGCGAGCTTGCTAGCGACCCCATAGTCCAAAGGCTCGTAGAGCCGAGCTGTAAAAATGCAATTGAATGAGCAAAATATTTTAAGTGCCTTGCGCGCGGTCCAGGATCCGGACTTGCACAAGAATATTGTAGAACTAAACTTTGTTCAAAACCTAAAAATTGAAGGCACGAAGGTTTCCTTTGATTTGCGCCTCACGACTCCGGCATGCCCGATTCGCGACCGCTTCAAGGACCAGTGCATCACCATCGTGAAAAGCCTGGGTGCCACCGAAGTCGAAGTGACGCTTACTTCTTCGCAGGGCCGCGTGGGCGAAGACAATTCTGCTGCAAAGGCTCCGCAGAACTCGCACATTGGCGAAGTGGCACATGTGGTTGCTGTGGCTAGTGGAAAGGGCGGTGTCGGTAAATCGACTGTGACGGCGAACCTCGCTATGGCGCTCAGCCTTTCTGGCGCTCGCGTGGGTATTCTCGATGCTGACATTTACGGCCCCTCTATGGGCCTCATGTTCGGGATCGACAAGGCTCCTGAAGTTTTCGAAGACAATACGATTGCGCCTGTCGAGGCGAAAGGCGGCATCAGCATCGTCTCGATGTGCATGTTCGCAGACTCCGACAAGGCGACCATCTGGCGTGGACCGATGGTTTCGCAGATGATCCAACATTTCATCCATCATGTGCGCTGGGGCAAGCTCGACTACCTCCTCGTGGACTTTCCTCCAGGAACGGGCGACATCCAGCTTACGCTCACGCAGAATTGCCCGATGGCAGGTGCGGTCGTCGTGACGACTCCGCAGCAGGTGGCTCTCGCCGACTGCCAGAAGGGAATAGCCATGTTCGATAACGTGGGCGTCCCGGTGATTGGCATTGTCGAGAACATGAGCTACTTCATTTGCGATGAGTGCGGCAAGCACCACAACATTTTCCCTGCCGGTGGCGGTCAGAAGATTGCCGAAAAGTGGGGTGTGCCGCTTATCGGTAAGGTCCCGATGGAACCTGCTGTTGCAGATTGCGGTGACAGTGGCACTCCGGCCGTGCTCCGCTACCCGAACTCCGAATCGGCGAAGGTCTTTATGGATGCCGCCGAAAAGATGGTCCGTACGCTTTCTGTGTTTGAATCTGAAGGCGATGGAGTCCTCAAAAACTTCAATTACGATTTCGAACAGCTGCCCGTGGAGGAAGTATGATCCAGCCAAAGAAAGTATTCAGGACAAAAGAGGGCAAGCTCGGTTTTGAATGGAATGATGGCAGTCGAGGCGCCTGCGATGCCCGTACGCTCCGTTTAGCTTGTCCGTGCGCACTTTGTGTGGACGAACATACAGGCGAAAAACTCCTCGATGAATCGACTGTTCCCTTGGATGTAAAGCTTGAACACATCCAGTCGATTGGTCGTTATGCCGTGGGGCTTTCTTTTAGCGATGGCCATCGTTCGGGAATTTACCCATACGATAAACTTAAGGAATTGACGAAATCCGCATAATAAACCATATTTGAAAGAGTCTAAGACAGTTTGTCCAAGGCAAAAGGTGTTGTTTTATGAGTGATTTTAACGAAGCTCTTTATTTTCGTGACTTGAATAGGTATCCTACGCTGACTCCGCAGGAGGAATCGGCGCTGTTGAAAATTATCAAGAACGGTGAAACCGAAGAAATTCGAAAGTCTGCCTTGCAGCGCCTTATCCGTGGCAACTTGCGATTTGTGGTGAGTGTCGCCCGCAAGTACCAGGGTCGTGGTCTTTCGCTTTTGGACCTCATCAATGAAGGTAACCTCGGTCTTTTCAAGGCGGCTAAGCGCTTTGACATGGACAAGGACGTGAAGTTCATCAGCTATGCCGTGTGGTGGATCCGTCAGTCTATCCAGAAGGCTTTGTTCGAACAGGTGGGCGCAGTCCGCATTCCGCCTAACAAGCTTGCCCTGGTGAACCGTTTCAAGCGCGCCTTGATGCAGAACGGCGGTGACTACGACAAGACCATCTCGATGGAAGAATTTGCCCCGTACGAACGCGATATTGTTGAAGTCATGGAAAAGATTGTCGATATCTCGCTCGACGCTCCGATTGGCGATGATGCCGGTGTCTCGAGCGCTGATTCTGTGAGTACGCTTATGGACGTGCTCGGCAGCGATGGCAACCAGGACGAGGACATGGAACGCGAAGAGCGCAAGAAGCTCATCCAGGAAACGCTTTCGTCACTCCCGCAGCGCGAAGAAGAAATCCTCCGCATGTTCTACGGCCTCGATACGGTCGAAGATACGACGCTCAAGGACATCGGCGAAGACCTCAAACTCAGCCGTGAACGCGTCCGCCAGATCAAGAACAAGACTTTGCGTCGCTTGCAGAAGAGCAAGGAACATAAAGAAAAACTGGCCGACTTCCTGGAAATCTAATTGGAACTCTAATGTCGAATCCTTCATCTGCGCCTCGTACTGCTGCGTACCTCTTTCTGATTTTTTTCTTTGGGGCGCTGCTTGCGTATGGCGGATTCAAGCTTTATAACAAATACGGACCGTCCAAGACGGTCGTAGGGGAGATACCGTTCGGGCTTGAGGCGGGCACTTCTGTGCTGAATGGCGATGCTCCGAATTTCAAGGCCGATGTCGAAAGCCTCCCGGTGCAGGCGCAGGCCGAATTCCGCCGTGCAGGTGAACTCTCGCGCAGCGGGGCGACCAAGGCCGCTTACGAAATCTACGATGCGCTTGTGCTCCTTTACCCGAATGTAGATGCTGCAGTCTGGGGCGAAGTCAATACTTTATTCCATATGGACTCCGTGTCGGAGTCGATGCGTGACCGCGCTGAACTCTTGATTGGGCGCCTCATGGCGCGTTACCCGAATACGGGCATCAGCTTTTACCTGGACAGCCGCAAGTCGCTCCTTGCGGGGAACTTGACGGTTGCCGTTGAACTGGCGAAGATGGCAAGCACACGTGCTCCTTCCATTTACGAGATTAGACTTTGGTATGCGGAACTCCTGCACAAAAATTCCAATTTGCGGGACGCCGCAAACGAATGCCGTGCGGCGATTAGCCTTTCTGCGGGTGACTCGCAGCGCGCGTTTGAACTCTTGGCGAAAGTCTACCATGACGACGGAATTCTGGACAGTGCGGCACTCGTCGTCGATTACGCCTTGACGCAGTTCCCGCTTTCTTCGGAACTGATGCTTTTGCGCGGCTACCTTGCTGAATACAATGGCAAGTTTGATGTGGCCGAAAAAACGTACCAGCGCATTCTTGCGTTCCGCCCGGATTACGAAAAGGCTCGTCGCGCGATGGCGACTATTGGCGAAAAGACAGCTCCTGGCAAGAACGGCCATTATGCAGGCTCCTCTCGTGACCGCGCTCAGGTGGCATGCGACATCCTTGCTCCGCTGGTCGAACGTTATCCTGAAAACTTGCCGCTCCGTGAAGCCATGGGCATTGCCTATACCAAGGCCCACATGTTTGACATGGCCCGCCGCGAGTTCAACTACATCCTCAAGAACGACCCGGATTACCCGGACATCAAGTCTCGCCTGAATGAACTCGAACAAGTGCGCAAGGCTGCCATCGAGGAATACAACAACGGTCTTACGGCAAACCTGAACCGCGCTGTGGATAGCCTCCGCGAATCCATGATGCCCGAACGGAAACACGACTTCTCGACAAAGTTGGGACATTACCTTGTTCGCTACGGTGCTTCTTCGCAGGAGTTCTTTAAAAAGTATTCCGCCTCCAATTTTAAACAAGTGAAACGCTTTGTCTGGCAGGAATCCTTCTATGAAAATCCCTACCATCACACCTATACGGTCGTCTTTGATTCATTGAACCGCTTTAAGGAAGTCCATGTGGTCGTTTTTGATTCCGCTTCTAATTCGAACCATCTTGGTGTGGCGCCTGAGATCTTTACGCGACTTCTCAAGCAAAATTCCAGAATTTCTGGCATTAGCAACAATACTGGCGAAACGGACTGTGGTGATGGCGTTGTCATGGATGCTGCTGTCTGGGAGACCCGCGATAACTTCGAAATCCTGGCCCGAATCGTCGGAAAGCCTGCCGAAGTGCGCATGGTTCGCCTCGATCGCAATAGATTGCCCCCGTCAGGCATGAAACTTTGCGATTATCTGCCGCTTCTTATGGAATTTTAGCTCGCAAATATCTATTTTATAGCTATATGTTCCGTGGTCGTTTTTTAGCTTTAATCTTGTTTGCTGCATTGTTGGATGGTTGCACGTGCTGTGCCTATTTGAATCACATGTTCAATGCAGAACGGCTCTATGACGAAGCGACCGAATTGCGGACTGCGCGTCTGGACAGCGTTCCTGACGAGACCCAGTCTTATCCCGGAAGCGAGGAATCGCAAAAGTACGAAAAGGTGATTGAAAAAGGCTCCCGTGTACTGGAACGTTTCCCCAAAAACAAGAAGCGCACTGCTGAAGCCGTCTTCCTCATCGCCGAGTCTTACAGGCACAAGGCCGACTGGCCGAAGGCCATTACCAAGTACGACGAATACGAACGCTACTTTGCCGATAACGATTCCATGCGTGCTGTAGAATATCAGCGTGCTTACTGCCTCTACCGCAACCAGGAATTCAATATCAGCCGATTTGCGCTGGAACCAGTCGTTGCTGACAAAAACCACCCTTATTATTTCCAGGGTCTCAATCTTCTCTCGCTTTTGGACGAAAAGTCCGAAGCCCCGGAACAGGCTATTGCTGCCCTTGAAGCCGTGCTTGCCGATACGAGCGGAACCCCGTACATGAAGGGCAAGGCGCATTTCCGCTTGGCCGGGCTTTACTACAAGATGGAAAACTGGGACAAGGCCCACTTGCACTATAATGCCAAGGAAATCGAAAATCTGAACGATCGCGAACGCCAGACGGCGGGCGAGCAGTCGGCGGAATGCCTTGTGAATATGAAGGAATATCTCAAGGCGGCAGATGAATTCAAGAAACTTTATAAAACAGAAGCTTACGAAAGACAGCGTCCGCTTTATTTAGTGCGCATTGGTGAAACGACGCTTTTGGCCGGTCGCAACGCCGATGCTTACGTGATTTTCAATAAGGTCAATTCGGAATACCCAAAGACGGAACATTCGTCCCGTAGCTATTTCAACATGGGTGATTACGAACAGTCCAAGACCTTGAATTACGAATTGGCCATGTCTTATTACGACAGCAGCTATATCGCACGGGCAATCAGTGATTATGGTCAAAAGTCCCGTGATCGCCGTAATGCCTTGAAACGCCTTGTCTCGATGCGTGAAAAGAACAATGAGATTCTCCAAAACAAGGATTCGATTCCTGACATGAAATCGTTCTTCAGCAATGAATTCATGATTGCGGAATTGTTCTTGCTCAAGCTTTCCGAAGCGGACAGCGCTGTTACTAGGCTCACAAACGTGATCGAGAAGTCCGATGATACGGCAAGCGTCATGCGCGCATCGTATGCGAGGGCTTTTATCTATGATGAGTTCTTGCACGATCCCGACACGGCTGAAGACCTTTACAAGGAAATCGTCGAGAAGTTCCCGAATACGGAATACGCGAAGCAGGCGCAGGCGAATCTTGGCATGCGTGTCACGATGAAAACTCGTGAAGACGAAGCCCGTGACCGTTACATGGTTGCAGAAAGCCTGTGGACTGTGGCATCTGAAATACCGGTAAGCAAGATGGATCAAGTGGATTCCGCTTACGCGACGGCCTTTAACGCTTTTGATGGCGTTTATAAGGACTACCCGCAGACGCAGTCGGGTATTCAGGCTCTTTACATGAAGGCCATTTATTTCCAGATGACGCCGGAACGCATTGATAGTGCCGTTGCCATTTACCGTAATTTACGTGATAATCATGGCCAGACGACCTGGGGAAAACGTGCCGCCTATGTCCTGAACACGCGCCTGACAACATCGGACGATGATATTGCAAGACTCCGCAAGCGTACTGCGCAGAATATTGAAAATATCGATAAAAAATCGGCCAAGTATTATGAGGAGCTGAAGGCGAAGCCTGAAGAAAAGAAGGCCGACATCATCAGCAAGGAAGACGAAATTCTCGAAAATACGTACAACAGCATGTACGACTTTGAGTAGGTCTATGGATTCCCGACTTGTTTTTGCGGTTCTCCTTTGTGTCCTGGTGGCTTTTTCGGGTTGCTCTGGATCGACTCACCGCAAGGGATACACCCGTGTAACTAGCGCTTCCCGTGTTCAGAAAAAAGCGCAAATTGGTTATACGTTTTCGGGAGATGCAAGTTATTACGGTAAGGGGTTTGATGGCAAGAAAACTGCGAGCGGTGAAATTTTTGACCGCAATGCAATGACTTGTGCGCATCGGTCACTTCCATTCGGAACGAAACTCAAGGTTGTTCGCGTAAAGACGGGAGCTTCTGTTGTTGTGCGCGTGAATGATCGTGGACCATATGCGAAAAGGCGTGTACTCGATTTAAGCGAAGCTGCGGGCAAAGTGCTTGGACTTGATAAAGCTGGCCATGCTCAGGTCACTGCGACTGTGATAGAATAGTTGTTGCGAGTGTAAATGCCGCGACTTGTCATGCCTGCCGCTGAGCAGGCATCTCCTTTTATCGTGTCATCTTGAGTGTGGTTCGACAAGCTCACCAACCTTATTAAGGTCCCTGAGCAAACGAAGTGCGTCGAAGGGCGAAGTATTCAGTCAATTTTTTTTATTAAATATGAAAATGTCAGCTTCTGACATCTTGTGATTCTATATTAGTGCACGTAAAGACACTAAACGCCAAAAGGTGAGTATATGAATCGCAAAGTAGTTAAAGTGAATAAGCATGTAGTCGAAATTCCGGAACAGACTCCGTGGGATTCCGGCTTTTCCATTTTCAAACGCCGCATTGGGGAACTGATGCAGTTGAGCGGTAACGACGATTCCGTTATTGATGATGACGACTTGATCCCGTATTACCGCATGGGCGAAAGCGAAACATTTGTGCTCTCCGCCCTCGGCTGCTCCATGTGCTAAAAACGCGGCAGTGCCGCGCGAATTTTAGCGTCATTCCCGCAGGAGCCTGTCATGCCGGACTTCGTTCCGGCATCGCCTTACACAGTTCTACTTCGCTTTGTAACTCACGAAGCGGACGTTGTTGCAAAAATCTTTGTGGATTCCCGTGAATTCCAGCCACGGATACTTCTCGGCTTCGGCCTTGAGCATTTCGCCTTGTTCCGACCCGATTTCGAGCAAAATAGAAGCTCCCGGCTTGAGCTTGCCTTCGGTCTGCTGTAAAAGCTTGCGGACAAGGTCAAGGCCGTCTGCACCGCCAAACAATGCGAGGGCCGGGTCGTACTTTGCGACTTCGGGCTGGAGCTTGTCCTTTTCGCTGTCGGGAATGTAGGGGAGGTTTGCAATTAGGCAATCGATTTTGGGTAAGGTCGCTGAGTCTGCCGAAGCGCCGGCGACATTTGCGATAACGTCTGCGGTCACTGCGTTCAGCAAGTCGCCCTGTGCAAAGGTCAAAGTGCTTGTCGGGGATGCCGCGCTTGCCGAAGCGTCTGCTGCGGAATTCGCGCTTTGTTCGCTAGAATTGCCCGCAAGGCCGTTTGCTTCTGCATTTGTTCGTGCAAGGGCGAGCGCGTCTTCGGAAACGTCTGTCGCCAAAATCTTGGCGCCTGCAATTTCTTTAGCACAAGCGATCGAAATGGCGCCTGTGCCAGTGCCGATTTCGACGATGAACGGCTTTTCGATGCCCTTGAGGCAGTCTGATGCCATGTCCACGAGCGATTCCGTTTCTGGGCGCGGGATAAGCGCACGGCGGTCGCACTTGATAATGAACCCGCGGAAGCTTGTGTCGCCGATGATGTGCTGCAGCGGCTCACTCGTTGCACGACGTGCAACCATCGTGCGAAGCACGTCCAGCTCCGCTGGCGTGAGCGGCTTTTCGAAGTTCAGGTACAAGTCCATGCGGTTCTTCATCTTGAGACCGTAGCTGATGATGTACTCGGCATCGAGACGTGCATCAGGAATGCCCTTCTTTTCAAAGAAGACCTTGGTACGGTTCAAAATTTCAAGAACGGTCATCTGCGGCTGTGGCATGGAACTTTCCTTATGGACGTGGCTTTGTCATTCCCGGCTTGACCGGGAATCTCCCTTACTTAAGCGTTGAACTTTCCGAGCTTTTCCTGGGCGTTTGCCATCTGGAGACCGTTGATGATTTCATCAAGATCGCCTGTGACAACCTTGTCCAGGTTGTAAACGGTGAGGCCAATGCGGTGGTCCGTCACGCGGTTCTGCGGATAGTTGTAAGTGCGGATCTTGGCAGAACGGTCACCAGTACCCACGAGGGCCTTGCGGTTTGCCGCTTCTTCCTTTTCCTTCTTGGCGATGACTGCGTCAAGAATCTTGGAACGCAACATTTCCATAGCGTGGAGTCTGTTCTGCAACTGGCTACGTTCAGTCTGGCAGCTCACCACCACACCCGTCGGGATATGCGTCAAACGCACGGCGGAGTCCGTCTTGTTGATGTACTGACCGCCAGCACCCGAAGAACGGTAGGTGTCCATGTGGATGTCTGCTTCGCGGATTTCCACGTCCACTTCTTCAGCTTCCGGGAGGATTGCGACTGTAGCTGCAGACGTATGCACGCGGCCCTGCGTTTCCGTTTCCGGCACGCGCTGCACTCGGTGAACGCCACTTTCGAACTTGAGCGTTCCATAGACACTGTCGCCTTCGATGAACACGCGGATTTCCTTGTAACCGCCTACGGTACCTTCGCTCAAGTCCTGGATGGTCATCTTCCAGCCCATCTTGTCGCAGTAGCCGCGATACATGCGGAACAGGTCGCCTGCGAAAAGTGCGGATTCGTCGCCACCCGTACCGCCGCGAATTTCGAGCGTTGCGTTACGGTAGTCCCACGGATCCTTCGGCACCATCAAAATCTGGAGTTCGTCTGTCACTTCGGGGAGCTTCTTTTCGATCTCCGAAATTTCGGCCTTGGCCATTGCGACCATTTCCGGGTCGGAATCGCCGAGAGCGATCTTGTATTCTTCAAGATCGTCCATCATCTGCAGGTATTCCTTGGCCTTCAAGACGGCCTTTTCGATACCCTTGTACTGCTTGTGAATCTTGTTGTAACGAGCCTGGTCACCGAGAACATCCGGATTGCCGAGTTCCGATTCCAGTTCTTCGTATTTTTCAATGAGTTTTTTAGCTTTATCTTTCATCGTGCCCAAATTTAGTAAATGGCGTCGTCCCTATTCATTACGGTTCCTTAATTACGGGGTCGAAGCGCTAGACTTTCACCATTTTTTTGTGAAGTACTCGTCATAGCCGATTTCCCCGCATCTCAGGGAATCCTTGCGTGAGTATGTTATGGTCACGTGTGGATTTTCCGAAAGCTCCCCGCAGTACGCGAACAGGAAGCCGACATGCATATCGAACGGTCTTGCCTCGTAACTACAGTTGTCGGATACATCTGCAATAGAGATGGTGTCTTTTGATATTTTTGTAAGGACGTGTACGGCTGGTGATGTGTCCTTGATATTCAGCACGTATAGCGGGCAGCCATTAATTTCGTGTAATGTACCCATTGCTTTTGCCGTTGCCGGGAACAGGTTGCTTAAGTTGTTATAATCTTCTTGTGTGGCCGCCTTGTGTAATCCGACTGTTCTTAACGATGCAATTTCAGGGCTTTCGAAACAGGTGCTATTTGTCGCGTCGCAGGAAACAAAAGTCTTGTTGTATGCAATAACATTCTGGTCGAAAGCGATTTCGGTGATGTTGTATTTTAGGAGGTAGCCGTTAAGGGTGCGGCTGGGAGATATGTCCGGATTGCCAATGGGGCCACCGCCTGGACCTCCATCGGTCGAATTACTTGAAGATGACGGGGGCGTAGTCGGATTGTCAGAGCTACTCCTTTCGGAAGAAGAATAACGTGATGTCGAAGACTGTGCTTTTGAGCTGCTAGAAGACTTGGTTGTTTCTGGAGGTGTCGTGATTTCTTCAGACGAGGAGGATCCTTCATCCAGTGGCGGACGATTTGCGCTCTGGTTTGGTTCTTCTGCGGTTCCTGCGATTCTGTCTGAACAGGCAAACGAGCAAAGTACAGCGAGTGCCGCTGCATTTGTTGTCAAAAATTTTTTGAATAGCTTAGTCATTTCCGTTCTCCCTTGCCTTTCTTGTGAGTGGGAATAACTGTAAATTTAGTCTATAAACTTGATCGATGTTCTTGTCGCCTGCGGCAATGCTCACGATTTTGCGGCGGCATTCGTCGAGTTCCTTGACGATTTGTTCGTAAGAGTCCTTGGAGATGCCCATGGTGATGCCGCTGAAGTTTCGTTCGGTGCGGGCAAGATCCAGTGAATTGGCGGCGATTTTCGCCATTTCGCGGTGCATTTCGCGGATGGCGAGCTTGGTTGCCTCGGGGGAACCTTTAATGGAGGTTTCCGTCTGGATGTACGTGTTTTCGCCGTTTTTTTTGAGAAATCCCGCTTTTGTCAGGAAATCGAGAGTTTGCTTAATTTCGGTGGCCGATACATCTGTGTAGCACATTTTGGCAAGCTCTCCCGGGGTGGCGCCTGGCATGAGCGGGGCGAGTTCCCGCAGGACAGGGTTTCTCCAGCTTTCGTAGAATTCAAATAAGTCACCCTCGATAATCCGGACCTTGTGAATTTTTGCAATGGAAAGCATTTCTTCGTAGGCGGCTTTCTTTTTTGTCTCGTCCGTTTCTTGGCCGAAGTTGACCATGGCCCTGAAGTAATCCATTTCAAAGCCGACTAACCCCATTGCCTGCCCGGTGCGTTCTATGCCGATGCGGCTCAGGTTGCTTTTCCCGTCGCAGACGACTTTCATGTACGAAGACGATGAAAAACCGGCGGCTTTGGAGAATTCGCGCCAAGAAAATACATGGCGAAGTTTGCGTTCTTCGTAGAAGTCGCGCATGTATTTCCGAAAGTCAGAGTACTCGATTATGGATTTCATTTGAAGATAAATATAAATTGAAAAGGAATAAAAATTGTTTTTATGCAACGTTTTATTGTAAAATTGTCTAAAAATGTGATTTTTGTACTATATGCTACGGTTTTTCTTACATATATGCAACAACTTGTAAAGTTTTAGATACAAAAAGATTATTAAAGGGATATTTCCTTCTATTTTGCGGTAAAAAAATTATCTTCTTCTTTATGAGTGTATATGGTTTTTATGCTGAGGTCAATATTGGGTGTGCATTGATTTTGATGCTCCTCCTTTATAGCATTAGGAGTTTGCCGACTCCTCAGCTTAAATATTCCCTTTTCAAGAACTTGGTGCGATGGCACATTGTCTATTTTTTGAGCGATGCCTTATGGTCTCTTGTTAGCGATGGCATTTTACTGAAGAACATATATATGGTTTTGCTGGTAAATTACCTCAATTCCATTCTTTTGCCGATCGTGGCCTATAGCTGTTTTGTGTTTTCTGAAATCACGACGCGGACTGAAATGACGCGTGAGCAAATAGAGTGGTTCCAGACGAAACTGCGAATCCCGATTTTGATTGAAATGATTCTTCTGCCGATTTCTTATTGGCTGTATCCTGGTTTTTGGCTAGATGAAAATTTGGAGCCACGAGGCTTGTATTATTTTGTACTTCTTATAATCCCTGCGTCCTATTTTATCATGGCGACGGTTCGTGGCGTTTTGCGGGGATTTGCTTTAAAGGATCGGCAGAACTTGAGAACGTACCTGGTCGTTGCCTGCTATACTCCTGGTGTTGTCATTGCGGGTGTCGCCCAGCTCTTTTTCTCCATGACTACGCCTATTTTCTGTTTCTGGTGTACGTTTATTATTTTATTTGTGTACTTGCATTTGCAGAATCAGCTGATTTCGACGGATTCTCTGACGATGCTCAACAACCGCAACCGCCTGAACCACTTTTTGCACCAGCAACGTGAAGTGAAGAATACTTACGTATTCATGGTGGATGTGGATCATTTCAAGCAGATTAACGATACGTGTGGACATTCCGTTGGTGACAAGGCCCTTGTCCTGGTGGCGCAAGCTCTGAAGAAATCGTGCGAGCATTTAAATGGATCGGTGTTTCTTTGCCGCTATGGCGGTGATGAGTTTTTGCTATTGGCTCCGACAGAAAAGCCAAGCGCCGTGGTCGAACAGATTAGGGAATGCTTGCGCGATGAAGTTGTGAAATGGGGAGTCTCGTGCTCTTTCGCTATCGCCGTTAGCGTTGGCTATGCCTTGTGGAATGGATCTCCTGATACCTTTAAAGACTGCTTGGTCGAAGCCGACAAGAAAATGTACGAAGACAAACGATTGGCTTAGCGGCTCGCTCGCCTCAGTAACTAGTCACTTCAAACTAGTTACTTGTTTTACCCTTCTAATTTATTCTTCAGGTAATGCTTTGATGTGTATGCAAAGTACATGATGTCGGCGATGACTAGTGCTATGCCGCAGACGAAGAATACCTGCTGGTGCATGCCGAAGTGATTTGCCATGGCGCCTCCCACAAGAATTCCTGTACCGATGCCGATGTCCCAGCCGCTGAGGTATGTGCTGTTTGCAGTCCCGCGCTGATCGTGGCGGGCGAGGTTCACGCACATGGTCTGGTAGCCAGGGAAGATAAGCCCGAGGCTTGTGCCGATGAGAAATGCGGATGTGAAGAACGCTATAGGACCGTGGCTAAAGGCAAGAAGAAAATAGGCGACAACATTCAAGGTCATGCCGGTGCCGACAAGGTGTATCAGGTAGCCTCGGTCAATCAGGCGGCCCGTCATGATGCGGTTCATGATAAGCCCTGTGGCAATAAGTGCGTAAAACCAGCCTGAACCGCCGATGCCGAGCTCTTTTGCGTAAATGGCGATGTAGTTCGTGACCGGGCCGTACGCGAATCCGACAAAGATGAAGTTTGCAAATTGCGGAACGGCGCGCGTGAGAAAGAAGCGGTCGAGCGAAAGTGGGGCGCAGATTTTCTTTTCGCGGGGCTTTACCTTGAGCGTCTGCACGAGCACAAGCCCGATAATGCAGAGGGCTATGGAAATCGCAAAAACGATTGTGTCGCCGAACGCTTCGTAAAGAAACATCCCGGTCATAGGGCCGGTGGCAAAGGCCAAGTTGACGCTGATCCCGAAATAACCGATGCCTTCGCCTCGGCGACTTGCGGGCAGTGCATCAATAGCCACCGTATTGCTTGCGGTACTGGAAATCCCGAAGAACAGCCCGTGGGCAAAGCGCACGACGGCAAGGATCGGCAACAGTCCGACAATCTTGTAGCCTACAAAACAGAGCGAAAATGCGAAAAATGTCCAAAAGTATAGCGGCTTTCGGCTGAATGTATCGACGAGGAATCCTGCGAACGGGCGGCAGGCAAGTGCGCCGATCGTGTAAAGCGAAATGATGAATCCGGCGGTCGCGTTGTCCGTCTGGAACTTGTCGAGAATGAACAACGGCAGAATCGGCAGCAGCTGGTAAAAACTAAAGAACAGCAGAAAATTGGCCGCAGCGACCGTGATGAACGTACGGCTCCAAAGTGTATTGTTTGTTGTATCGTTTCTTAATTCCATGGGAGTAGTAAAAAAATAGTATATTTAACTCTATGAAATATATGGAGTTAACAGCTTTTCTGCTCTTTTTTTGTATGATGGGCGTTGTATCTTGTACGGAGCCGAATCATTATTCGGATGTTTGTTCGGTGCCGAATGATTATTCAGATATTTTTAGAATGACGCCTGCGGATGTTGAAAGTGGAATCATCGAGGGGATGCTCCACGTAAAATCGACTGGGAAGAAGACACTGGTCGGTACAAATGATGTTTCCGCTAAAGCCCTAGAACGCCCGCAGATGAAGGTTGAATTTACCTATGATTTCGATTTGGGGCGCCATGAAGTCATTTGTAATGATTTTAATGAAATGATGAAGAATGTTTCGGGCTTGAAAGTCGATTGCCCTGAAGATTCGGTTCCTGCTGCTAATGTGACATTTTATGATGCCGTTCTATATGCAAATGCGATGAGCAAAAAGCATGGGGCTGACACGGCTTATGAGTATTCCTCGAAAGAACTCGATGCTGAAAAGCACTGTGTGAAAATGAAAAATTTTAAGTTCAATCCTAAAGTGGATGGCTTTAGGTTGCCAACGGAGGCTGAATGGGTCTTTGTGGCATCTGCAGCATGGTCGCCAAAAAATAGCTGGAATGCCTATAATTCTGATAATAAAGTCCATAAAGTCTGTTCGTTGATTGACAATGCGACTTTCTGTGATATGGCAGGAAACATGCTGGAACTTGTAAATGACTGGTATGGATCATTTAAAGATACTACAGTTGCCAATTTTGTAGGTTCGATGGACGGGGATGCTCTTGGTTCCTGCGTGGTAAAAGGCGGCAGCTATTATAGCGCTCCGACATCGGTGAATTTGTACAATAGGGGAGATACTTATCCAATTTTATCTTCAACTAGAGGGGATTATATAGGATTTCGTCTTGCTTATGGTTCTATTCCAGAAGCGACTTGGTTCCTGTATAACGGAAATACGGTCACTGTTCCTGTAGTCCCTCAGATAGAATCTTCTGAAATAAAAAAGCTCACAAATTCATATCAGGCGAAACTCGTCTTTCGGAATGATGAAACGGGTGGACTCGTTTATGTGAATTTTGCAAAAAATATGGGCATGTATCTGATCGAAGACACTGTAAATGTGTACCATCCTGAAATTTCTCCAGATGGAAAGCGTGTTGCGTTTTGCACGTCAATAGAAGGCTCTGAAAGGGAATCTGTTGTTTATGTTCGTGATTTGAATGAGTCTGGAAGCAATTTGGTTATGTTGCCCGATGAACATGCGGCTATTCCGAGATGGCGTGTTAATCCTAATGGCGATACCGTCATTGTCTATGTGTCTTCTGCGGGGAATAATAAGGGTGAACAGTTTATGCAGAAGAGCACATGGCAAGTCAAGTTTGCAAATGGAAAATTTGGTGTACCAGAGAAACTTTTTGATGGCGCGTATCATGGAGGTGTTTCAAAGGACAACCTCTTTGCTGTTTCTTCATCGCCGCTGTTGCGGGCCAGACTCTCAGACGGGAAAAAACGTGATGATGTGATTTGGTATAATGGCGAACAGGCCTGTAATGCATCGCTTGCAAAAGATGGTACAAACCGTACGTTGTTCCTTGACTTTGGAGGCTCGGCCGGTCGAGAATTTGTTGGAAGTGGTTATGGCGTTCATGAAAGATTACTTGTTGTCGATAGTACAGGACAAATTATTCAAACTGTAGTGGCGCCTGCTGGATATACGTTCGACCATACGGAATGGGTTGGAGGACTGTTGAAGGATTCGGCAAGTAATTTAGTTGTAGCGACGCTCACCGATGCTAATGGCTCACACCATAAGGTGGCCCTAGTCAATTTGGACAATGGTGATGTCGTGCCGCTTGCTGAAGGCGAGGAATTGTGGCACCCTAGTTTGTGGATCTGGCAGAATAGCCCGAATGTTCCCAAGCCTGTTGTCGATTTTGACAGTGCCGGTCTTTATTTTGACAGCGATAATGAAGAAGTGATTGGAGCCTCTACTGGATTTATATCTGAGGAAATGGGGATCAAGATGCAGTCGTTTTGGAAAAATCATGACAAGGCGAGTGTTTTTACTTTTGGAAGTTCCATGATGCTGAATGCGGTTATCGAGGATTCGATAAAGTCCTATAAAACCGTGAATATGGGTATATCTTTGACGGATATTCATTTGCATGATTATTTGATTAGGCACTATGTCCTGCCGTATGCGCCTCACGTCAAGTATCTCGTCGTAGAATTGTCTCCTGGATTTTTTTATAGGCATATTTCGTTTTTATCTGGTCCTGTCCTTTCGACTTCACCGGGTATTGTATATGATAGTAAGCATCTGTTGCCTGAAACGAAAAATGAAATTGCAGAGTTGAGTCAGTATCAGCAATTCCCGAAGGTCTTGCTAGGACAGCAGTATATTGAGGGAACTTTCCTCCTGCCATCTCTGAATTGGGGATTTCCGAATGTATTGGCGGATACCACGGGAATGGTATTTGACGATCCGTCTTTGCAGAACAACTTAAATATTCTAAAGGCGTTAAAGAAAACCGCCGATTCTTGCGGTGTAAAACTTATTGCTGCCATTCCGCCACGCAATCCAAAGTTTAAGGATACGAAAGCTTTTGACCCGTATGGCCCGAGTTGGGACGTGGCGCACCAGATTATCGATGCGGTTAAGGATATGGGCATCGTTATTTTTGATGAATACAAAGATGGCCACCACGACTATACCGACGCGATGGCCTTTAATTCTAGCCATGTGAGCTATCTTGGAGCGGCTCAGTTTTCGGCGCGTTTAGATGCCTTGCTGAAATCGCTGGAATAAGTCGCTAGTTGTTAGTCATTAGTCGATAGTCTAAAGTATGGCGACGAAGTCGCGAATATGAAACCAATAACTAATGACTATTGACCAGTTACTTCTTTTCAAGAGCGACGAGCGTTTCGAGGTGCGGGGTGCCCGGGAACAAGTCCATCGGCAACACTTCCTTGACTCGGTAGCCGTAACGTTCCCATTCGGCGAGGGCGCCTGGGATTTCGTCGGTGCCGCAGAAAATGTGGAGCACACGCACAGGCTTGCGCATCGCAAGAGCGCGGATGACGCCCGGTTCTGTTCCCTTGCGCGGCGGGTCCAACAAAATGCGTTCCGGTTCGCCAGGGATCGGCCGCGGAAGTCTCATTTGCACAAACGTCTCGTCAATCTTGCCGGCGATGAACTTGTAGTTTTTCTTCAAGAATCTAGCGGATGCCTTCGCGCAATCGATGGACGGACCTTCCCATTCCACGCCGAGCACGGACTTGGCGGCTTCACCGAGTGCAAAACTGAAGAGACCGTAACCGCAGTAAAGGTCCAAGAAGTGGTCGCCCTTTTCAAGACCGAGCAAGCGGCTTGCGGACTTGATGAGATTGTGGATCTGGCTTTCGTTGATCTGGCTGAATCCCGTTACCGGATATTTGAGCCTGAAATGGCCGAGGTCGAGCGAAAGTTCGCGCGGGCCGTAAAGTTGCTTGAAGTTGAGCGTGTCTGTCGGTCGCTTGGCTTCGAGATAGTAGTTGGAACCAGTCGGGTCTACGTAGGCATGTGCTGCGGTTACGTGGTACGGGCTCTGCTGCAAGACTTCGGAAATCTGCTTGAGCTTGCGCACGATGCTTGCATCGAGCTTTTTCACGTTGAAAATCACGACGCGGTACTTGTACGTGCCACGGATGATGAGCCAGTTGAGCGCATAAGCGAGCGGCTTGTATGCCGGCGTGATGAGCTTGTCGAACAGCAAGCGGTAAATGGCGTTGTGTTCTTCGGGTTCCAAAATGCTATCGTATTCGTTAAAGCGGAGGTCGCCCGGCTTCATTTCGACTTGGCGCTTGGACGTCGTGCGATAATTGCGCGGCATGGGGCTTGCCACAATCGGCTGCGGACCGCGTGCAAGGCGGTTGACTTCCCAAAATTCGCGGATGGCTTCGTTCTTGACCTTGAGTTCGTCTTTGTAATCGAGCGGAGCGAGGGTCTCGCCGTAAGCGGAATCCGATTCCTTCGTATAATTCGGGAGGTTATGGGCTATTGCTTGTTCAAAAAACATGAAATCCTCTTTTTCTACCCTCAAATTTAAAAAGTTCCCGGAAAGTTTAAAGTCTATTTTTATGCTAAATGGCTGTATGCTGTGGTTTGTTGTTTTTGGTCTGATCTCGTCATTCTCGACCGAAGGGAGGGAAACTATTATTTCCCGTATCTACGTTTGTAATAGGATACAGTAATGTCTTGTAGTTGGTGATTGTATGAATCAACGGCTAATGACGAAAAATCTCGAAATGCTTTTCTGGCACTTCGAGATTTTGTACATTTGTTGACAAAAGTTTTGAGTTGGGGTGATTTTATGAATTATACTCGTTTGCTTGTTTTATCCGCAATCTTCTCGACAATGGTTTTTATCGCTTGTGATGACGGTAATTCTGCTTCGCAGGTGGATGATTTTTCACCGTCGCAAGAAACGGTGGAGGCCGGTCGGACTTGTGTTCTTCTGCCTGCTTGCGATGCAATGGTCTTGCAAAATATTAATACCTGGCACTTTGTGCGCAAGGATGCGTTTGGCAAAGATGTTGAATACACTTACAAGGCCGATGGCCGGGATCTGATTCTGACCATCAAAAATGGGGATGGTTCTGTTAACTCCAAGACTTATTTCATGTACAATATGGAATCTGATGCCGGTGTGGAAATGGCATACAGTGCGGCAAAGGCTACCTGTAAGGACGGCGGTGGTAATGACAGAACGACGAAGGTGTGCTCATCTGTTTCTTCATCGATCCCATATGTATCTTTGACGGATGATCGCGACGGAAAAACATATAAAATCGTAGAAATAGGAAGCCAATGGTGGATGGCTGAAAATCTCACTTATGGAAGAGATGACGGTTTCTATGGCTGGTCTTCTGCTCTAAATTCTTGCCCTTCCGGCTGGCATCTTCCTTCGGTAAGAGAGTTTGAAACGTTGGTTGATGCTGTGGGCGGGGGTTCGAATGTTGATTCTGTGCTTGAATTGGCTAAAAACCTGAATGATAGTACGTCTTTGGCATTTTTTTGGAGCTCGGATTCCTGTGAGGTTACGGCTTATGACCGTAGGTATCCCATTCCGTCAGAAGAGTTTGCTTATTCTATGGAATTGAATTACTATAGCAAAAGTGTGTACATTGGTAGATGGTTGAAGTATCAGAGTGCTTTTGTCCGTTGCGTCAAGGATGATGAATAATTGAAATTTGAAAAAGTGACTTGCTAAGGATACTGTTGAATTGAAAAAAACTCTGGCTTTGAAGCTGGAGTTTTTTTTCTGTGAAAAATTTTACAAAAAAAATAGCGGGCCAAATAGCACGAAAAAGCGTGTATATAAAGTGGTGGAGGAATGTGTTCTCTGCTGCGTTACGACGCGGTCCGTAAAAAGGGAACTTTCTAATGATTAAAGTTTGTACTTGTGATAAAGCTAAAGTTGCTTATTTAAAATTTAATAATTATATTATAATTATAGCGCGGGCATTGTATGCAAATAGAATTCGCGTGGGATGAAAAGAAAAATGCGATTAATCAAAAGAAGCATGATGTTTCGTTTGAGGAGGCTAAAACTTGTTTTGAAGATGAATATGCGAGGGTGTTCTTTGATGTGGAGCATTCAGCTCAGGAAGATAGGTCTATTCTTATTGGGTTGTCGTCTTGTTTAAGAACACTAGTTGTTGTCTTTACTGAATGGAATGGCTTGAATCCCGATGTGTTGGTGAATCGTATAATCAGTGCCCGGAAAGCAACGAAAAAGGAATTTCAATATTATTGGAACGCGAGAAAAGGAGATTGCTTATGAAGAAAGAATATGATTTTTCAAAAATGAAGGCGGTGAAGAACCCGTATGCCAAAGTTCTTAAGAAACAAATTACAATAAGGCTGAACGTTGAAACGATCGACTATTTCAAGAATATGGCCGAGGAACTTGGTATTCCGTATCAGGTACTGATGGATTCGTACCTGACGGATTGTGCGAACGCCAAACGCAAGTTGAAAATCTCGTGGAGGTAAAAGGCCGCGTGTATGGCGCTCCCGGCATCCCGTTGAATAAAAAAAGACCTCTCGGAAGAGAGGTTTGTGAAAAAAAAGACCTCTCGGAAGAGAGGTTTGTGAAAAAAAAGACCTCCCAAAGGGAGGTCTAAGAGCGGCGGACCGGGATCGAACCGGCAACCATTAGCTTGGAAGGCTAAGGCTCTACCATTGAGCTACCGCCGCGAGCATGACAATTATACTAAAATATGACGATTTTTAAAGGGGTTCTTAAAAAAGTTGTTGGAAAAATATGAAAAAAATTCTAAATTTACGCTCGCATTAACAAAACAATCATATCAGAGGTAGCATACTTGTTCCCTAATCCGCGCGATCGTCGCATGCCCAACCGTCCCAGCGATGGGACCCGTATCAACGAAGATATCCATATCTCTCCGATTCGTCTCGTGAAAGAAGATGGCGAAGCTATCATCATCGAGACGAGCAAGGCATTGCAGATGGCGAAAGACGCCGGACTGGACCTTGTGGAAGTCTCCCCGAATGCTAAGCCGCCTGTCTGCCGCATCATCAACTACGGCAAGTACAAGTTCGAACAACTGAAGAAGGCTAAGGCTGCAAAGGCCAAACAGCACGTGGTGAAGCTCAAGGAAATCAAGATGCATCCGAAGACTGCCGAGAACGACTACCAGTACCGCATCAAGCAGGCTGGCGAGTTCTTGCAGGACGGTATGAAGGTAAAGCTTATCATGCAGTTCCGTGGACGCGAAATGGCGCACATGGACTACGGCAAGCGCCTTATGGAACGCGCCAAGGAAGACTTGGCCCCGTTTGGCGATTTGGAAATGGATTCGCGGGTGGAAGGCAACACAATGCTTTCTATCTACGGTCCAAAACGTGGTGCCGGTAAGAAACAAGACCAGGCACCGAAGCCCGTAACCGAGCCAAAGGCAGCAGGTGAGGCTTAACTATTAACCTACGAGGTAAAAATGCCTAAGATGAAAACTCACAGCGGTGCTAAGAAGCGCTTCCGCGTGACTGGTTCCGGCCATGTCAAGTTCAAGCGCGCTGGTATGCGCCACATTCAAGCTAAGATGAACACTAAGCGTAAGCGTAACCTTCGTAAGGGCGCTCTCGTTAAGAAAGTCGATACCTATCATGTCAAGCGTCTGCTTGTCGTAGCATAAGGAGAGTAAGAATGCCACGCGCAAAAACTAGAGTTCCTTCCCGCGAACGCCGCAAAAAAATCCTCAAGGCCGCCAAGGGTTACTATGGCCGCCGCAAGTCGAACCTTCGCCTTGCTATTGACGCCGTTGCCCACGCTGGTCAGTATGCCTATGCACACCGCCGCGACAAGAAGGGTGATTTCCGCTCTCTGTGGATCACTCGCTTGAACGCTGCTGTTCGTGAATTCGGCATCAGCTATAGCCAGTTCATTTACAAGCTTTCCAAGGCTAACATCAACATGAACCGCAAGGTTCTCGCTGACTTGGCCGTCGCCGATCCGGCAGCTTTTGCTAAGGTCGTCGAAATCGTGAAGGCTGCTTAAGTCCTGACTTAGCGAAAACGCGAGAAATTGTGCCCCGCCCGAAAAGGCGGGGCACTTTTGCTTTGTTCTGCTTTAAGGCAACGGCCAAGTGTGAGCCGGAGTCGCCAGGCGTAATCTGGCGATGTAGGCGAGAGCATGCGAATAGTCGGAGTCTCGTTTTTTGATCAATGAGCATGCGGTCGTGTCCCGCCGTCGCCGATCCGGCAGCATTTGCCAAGGTCGTCGAAATCGTGAAGGCTGCTTAAGTCCTGACTTAGCGAAAACGCGAGAAATTGTGCCCCGCCCGAAAAGGCGGGGTACTTTTCTTTTTGCATTGAAAAGGATATGCCCTCCCCATACGCGGATCATGCTCACATATGTGCTAGTAGCATTCAAGGCGAGTGTCGCGACAGGCTGCTTGCAGACTGTCATGATTGAGCCGAAGAAGCTGACGCAAAGCGTCAAAGCACTAAGTGATCAAAGAACTCGGAGGCGGGCATGACAAGCGTCGTCGGGCATGACAAGTTGTTTTAAAAGAAATCCACGTCGAGGACGGTTTTCTTTTTGCTTTTGGGTTCAACGACGGCGATGGAATATTTTGCTGTGCTGAGTAGGCGGTTGACGGTCGCAAGGACTTCGTCTTCGGTGATGGCGTGGATTTTCTTTTCGACATCTTCCATCGTGTGGAATTCGCCGAGGTGGAGCGTCTGTTCCGCCATGCGCAACACTCGCTTCTCGGGGCTGTCGGCGCCGAGATGCAGCCCGCCGAGGATGTTCGTCTTGGTGCGTTCGAACTCATCCTTGATGAACCCGTGGCGCAGGAACTTCTTGACTTCGGCGATGGAAAGCGCAAGTGCAGTCTTGAGCTGGTGCGGTTCGGTCGCAAGGGCAACGCCCCAGTCCACGCAGTCCTTGTAAAGGTCGGCGGTGGAATATACAGAATAGGCAAGGCCCTTGTCTTCGCGGATTTTCTGGAACAGGCGTGAAGCCATGCCGGCGCCCATCGCTACGTTGAAAAGCGAAAAAGCGCAACGGTCGCGGTCGTTCATCAGCGAACGGTCAAAACTCAGTCCCCAGAAAAGGTTTGATTGTGTGATGTCGCTTTTTTGAACAATCTTGACGCTCTGATGAGATGTGTAAATATCTTCCGGAATAGTTCCGTTAATCTTTTTTTGTTCAAACTTTTGAGCACAAAGTTCTACTAGTTCTTCGTGCTTGACCTTGCCCGAGGCGCAGACGTAGAGCGGAATTTCGTCAGTGACCTGGTGCCCGTACTTTAGCATCTGTTTGCGCGTGAGCGACTGGACTTGCTTCACGTTCCCGGTGATGGAATGCGCAATGCCGCAGCCTTTAAAATGGATGGCGTTAAAAACGTCGCCTACAAGTTCTTCGGGAATGTCGTCGTAGCTGTGGACTTCCTCGATGATGACGTGGCGCTCCTTTTCCATTTCTTTCTTGTCAAAGCGCGGGTGCATGAGCATGTCCGAAATCACGTCAATGGCAAGCGGCATGTCGCTGCTTTCGACTTGCGCGTAAAAGCCCGTCTCCTGGCGTGTTGTGTATGCTTCGAGATTCCCGCCGCGGTCTTCGATGGCGTGTGCAATTTCGAGTGCGGTGCGGTTTTCTGTTCCCTTGAAAACGAGGTGCTCGTAAAAATGGCTGAGCCCGAATTCATCGTGTGCTTCGTGGCGGCTCCCGCGCGGAACCCAGACGCCGACGGCTGCAGAATAGGCGTGCGGCATGTAATCCGTTAAAATGGTAATTCCGTTTTCGAGGACAGTCTGTTTGATGTTTTGTTTCATTTTTTGTAATACGCGCGTCTTATGGGAGCTGTAAGTTGCGTTTGCGGCTTAACGATAGCAATTTTGGGTTAAAATGTAACAAAAAACACATTTTTGGCACCCTTTCAATGCTGTGTAAATTTTTCTAAATTCTGCAACGTAAAAAATGATTCACAGGAGAACGAAATGGGAAAAGACTTAAAGGAAATGGCTCTTCAATACCATTCCATGGGCAAGCCGGGCAAGATCGAAATCGTGCCCACCAAGCCGCACAGCACACAGACGGACTTGGGCCTTGCATACACGCCGGGTGTGGCTTCACCGTGTCTTGAAATTGAAAAAGACCAGAACCTCGCTTACGAATACACGGGCAAGGGCAACCTCGTCGCTGTGATCAGTAACGGTACGGCTGTGCTTGGTCTCGGCGATATTGGCGCACTCGCTGGTAAGCCGGTGATGGAAGGCAAGGCCTTGCTTTTCAAGATTTATGCGGGCATTGACGTGTTCGACATCGAAATCAACGAAAAGGATCCGAAGAAGTTTATCGAAATTGTGAAGGGCATTGCCCCGACGTTCGGCGGCATCAACCTCGAAGATATCAAGGCTCCGGAATGCTTCGAAATCGAAGACACGCTCAAGGCTGAACTTGATATTCCGGTGATGCACGATGACCAGCACGGTACGGCTATCATTTCTTCCGCTGGTCTCTTGAATGCTATCGAAGTTGCAGGCAAGAG
This sequence comes from Fibrobacter sp. UWB4, assembly GCF_002210345.1. Taxonomy (NCBI): domain Bacteria; kingdom Pseudomonadati; phylum Fibrobacterota; class Fibrobacteria; order Fibrobacterales; family Fibrobacteraceae; genus Fibrobacter; species Fibrobacter sp. UWB4. The sequence goes on from NZ_MWQI01000006.1 coordinate 44,899, forward strand.
CATTCGCAACGTGAAGATGGTTGTGAACGGCGCTGGCGCTGCCGCTTGCGCTTGCACGAGACTTTATCTGTCTCTCGGTCTCAAGAAAGAAAATCTTGTGATGTGCGATAGCAAGGGCGTTATCCGCAAGGACCGCAAGGGTCTCACCGAAGCAAAGGCTTTCTTTGCAACGGAACGCACCGACATCGAAACGCTCGAAGACGCCATGAAGGGCGCAGACGTGTTCGTCGGCCTCTCCAAGGGTAACATCCTCACTCGCGAAATGGTCCGCAGCATGGCCGACCAGCCGATTGTCTTTGCTCTTGCAAACCCGACTCCGGAAATCAGCTACGAAGAAGCTATGGCAAGCCGTGGCGACCTCATCTTTGCAACGGGCCGTAGCGACTATCCGAACCAGGTGAACAACGTTATCGGTTTCCCGTACATCTTCCGTGGTGCTCTCGACGTTCGTGCAACGACGATCAACGAACATATGAAGCACGCCGCTGTCCGCGCGATTGCCGCTCTCGCTCACAAGCCGGTTCCGGATGTGGTGAACATTGCATACAACGCACAGCGTTTCACGTTCGGCAAGGAATACTTGATTCCGAAGCCCTTGGATCCGCGCCTCCTTACGGAAGTTTCTATCGCTGTTGCCAAGGCTGCTATTGAAAGTGGCGTGGCCCGCAAGCCGATTACCGATTGGGACGCTTACTACGATCGCCTCCGCGACATGATGGGTTATGACAACAAGCTCATCCGTCAGTTCAGCGATACCGCCCGCAGCAACCCGAAGCGCGTCGTGTTTGCCGAAAGCAACCTCAACATGCTCAAGGCTGCTGTCCAGGCTCAGGCCGAAGGCATTGCACACCCGATTATGCTTGGCAACCCGGAACGCATCCAGATGATTGCCCAGCGCGAACAGCTCGATCTCACGGGCATCAAGATTGTGAACCCGCGTTCTCCGGAAGAATTCGAACGCCGCCGCAACTACGCTGCAATTTACGCTGAAGAAAACGGCCGCAATGGCGTGACCTTCGAAGAAGCACGTGACGACATGTTTGAACCGAACCACTTCGGTATGATGATGGTGAAGGTCGGCGATGCCGATGCGCTTATTTCCGGTGGCTATTCCAAGTACTCCGAAACGATTGAACTTGCTAAGGAAATTATCGGTATCCGTCCGGAATACAAGCACTTCGGTGCTATGCATATCCTCAGCACTAAGAAGGGTACGTTCTTCCTCGCCGATACGCTCGTGAACCGCGATCCTGATGCCGAAACGCTCGTGGATATCGTAAAGCTCACGCACGACGCTGTCCGCTTCTTCGCTCACGAACCGGTGATGGCTATGCTCAGCTACGCAAACTTCGGTTCTGATAAGGAAGCTGCTCGCGGCACTGTGAACAAGGTCCGCGAAGCCGTGAAGACGATTCACGAACAGTATCCGGACTACGTTCTCGATGGCGAAATGCAGGTGAATGTGGCTCTCGACAAGGATCTTCGCGATACGAAGTATCCGTTCAACAAGATCAAGGGCCAGACTGTGAACACGCTCATCTTCCCGTGCCTCTCTTCTGCAAATACCACTTGCAAGATGCTCCTCGAAATGGGCGTTGGCGAATCTATCGGTCCTGTGCAGATGGGCCTTAACAAGCCGGTGCACTTCACCGACTCCGACGCTTCTGTTCACGATATCTTCAACTTGACCGTTGCCGCCGTCATCGACGCCATCGTTCAGGAAAAGAAGGACGAAGAAAAGAACAAGAAGAAGTTCGACAAGATCTGGTAAGTCGCGATTTTCGTTCGCCACAGCGCGGGCGCATCTCTTAGCTCTTTAAAAGTCGCCGCGGGTAAAACTGCGGTGATTTTTTTTGATAAAATTGCGCTATTTTGTCTAAGAATGAATTTGTTTGATTCGCTTGTACTGCTTTTTGTATATATTAAGTGCATAAAAGGGGGCTTGGAATGAAAAAGAACTTTTTTTGTGGCTTGGCTGCTTTTACGGCGCTTGCACTTATTGCCTGTTCGGGTGATAATAGCCCAATTGTTGTGATTGACCCGGTTGCAGGAGATTCTTCCAGTTCTGTAGTTGAGCAGTCTTCAAGCTCTATTGTAGAGGAGTCGTCGAGTTCGGCGATTGTTGAATCTTCGAGTTCGTCTTTTGTTCTTTCGTCTAGCGGTGAAGTTTCTTCAAGCTCATTTGTGAATTCTTCCTCCAGTTCGATTACCAAACCTTCGTCTAGTTCGATTGCGGTGTCTTCATCCAGCGAGTGCCATGGTATGATATGGTTTGGTCTAGAAGGTACAAATCGTGTTCCTGTTGAAGAGTGTGCTGGATCTTCGTGGCCCCAAAATGTTGTTGCCGATGGCCGTTGGTACGCGGAAACAGATAACAAGGATGGCGGAAAATCGTCTGTCGTTTGGCCGGTGGAATTTACAGATGGTGTTGATTCAATTTTGGCAATCGAGGAGCACTGTTCTGGTATCTGCGGTACGGCTGCTTTGGATAAGGGGTCATTGCCGTATCAGCCATTTGTGTCGGTCGGCTTTACGCTTGCGAGGGATAGTTCGGGCAATCCTGTTCCTGTCGATGTGTCGAACTGGGGTGGTATTTGTATCCATTATACGTCTGATATTCCGCCTTCGCTAGAATTGGATTTGGACGATTCTGTTGTGGAAGTACTGGAAGGTGCTGTGCCTGGCGCGGGTTTGTCGAAAGCTTCTACTGTGCAGTATAAATGCATTCAGTGGAGTGATTTTAAAATTCCGTCCTGGTTTAGAGGTGATGATCAAGGTTGGAAGGAAGATACGGGGACTAAGGCGGCAAAGCGGCTTGTCGGCGTGAAATTTAGGTTACAGACTTCATCTGGAAACTATAAGTTTAATGTTATCTCAATATGCGCTTATAATTCGTGGTCCTGTTACTAAGGTCCAGTTTGGTGTTTTTTTTGCGCTATTTTGTCTAAGAATGAATTTGTTTAATTCGTTTGTTCTCTTTTTATGTATATTAAATGCATAAAAGGAGGCGTGGTTTGAAAAAGAACTTTTTTGGGGGCTTGGTTGGCTTTTCGGCGCTTGCCCTTATTGCCTGTGCTGATGATAATGGCGCAAATGTGATTGACCCGATTGCGGGTGATTCTTCTAGTTCTGTAATTGAGCAGTCCTCAAGCTCTATTGTAGAGGAGTCGTCGAGTTCGGTAACTGTTGAATCCTCGAGCTCAGCCATTGCTGAATCCTCCAGTTCGTCATTTGAACTTTCTTCTAGCGATGAAGTTTCTTCTAGTTCGCAGGATAATTCTTCGTCTAGTTTGCAGTCCGATCCTTCGTCTAGCTCAATTGCCAAATCTTCTGTCAGTGAGTGTCGTGGTTTAATCTGGTTTGGTAATGATCCGGAGGAGGGGGTGCGCGTACCTGTTGAGACATGTGCTGAATCTTCGTGGCCGAAAAATGTAGTTGCCGATGGTGTTTGGCGCATTATGGAAACGGACGGCGAGGACGGTGGAAAATCGTCTATCGTTTGGCCGGTGGAATTTGTTGATGGCATTGATACGATGGCTGCGGTTAAGGATTCATGTTATGGAATCTGTGGAACGGCGGCTTTGGATAAGGGATCATTGACGTATAATCCTTTTGTATCGATTGGCTTTACGCTTGCGAGGGATGGCTCTGGCAATTCGGTTCCTGTTGATGTTTCGAACTGGGGTGGTATTTGCATTTCTTATATGTCTGAAGTTTCGCCTTCGCTAGAATTGGATTTGGGAGATTCCGTCAATACGAAAGTGCTGAATTATGCAGTGCCGTCAGCAGGGCTGACGAAAGTGTCTTCGGTAACGTCAAAATGCATTCCGTGGAGTTCCTTTAGAATTCCGTCCTGGTTTAATGGTGATGATCGTGGTTGGAAGGATGATACGGGGGCTAAGGCTGCTAAGCAGCTTGTTGGCGTGAGGATTAGATTACAGGAAAAACCCAAAAATGGCGGCTATAAGTTTTATATAACGACAATATCTGCTTATAATTCGGGGGCCGCTTTCTATGCCGCAGGTTCTGACTAGCCGTTAGTGGATTGTAAATGTCTTTTTCGAGAAACGCCGCGGGTAAAACTGCGGCGATTTCCGTATACAGTACAGGGTGTACTATATAGTATGAAGAAGTTTTCTGTGTTAGGGTGAATTTGCTTATTTTGATGTAAAATAACAAATAATGTACTATAAAATATTGACTGACGGTTTTGACGAGTATATATTTTACTTGTATGAAACCGATAATTGAATATCAGGATTATCACGCTTATTTGGGCGACTACTATGAAGAGCGTAAGCGTACTTCGGCGTTTTCGTGGCGTGAATTTGCAAAGATTGCCGGTTTTGTTTCGCCTTCGTACCTTAAGATGGTTTGTGAAAATAAAACCAAACTGAGTAAGGCTACGATGGGCCGTGTTGCTGAAGCCATCGGACTTGTCGGTTTTGAAGTGCGGTATTTCGAAGCCATGGTCCAGTTCGGTAATGCGAAAACAGATGAAGCTAAGAAAGTGTTTTTAGATCAAATGCAATCGATGGTGTTTGAACATAAGGTTCGAATTATCGATAAGGATGCGTTTGAATTTTATGACAGCTGGAAAAATCCTGTAGTACGAGAATTGGCGCCTTTGATGCCGGGCGCCTTGCCGGCCGATATTGCAAAAGTCTGTACTCAGGAAATTTCTGCACAGGAAGTCCGTAAGTCGTTGCAGTTCCTGGAACATAAGGGTTTTCTCAAACAAGTTGATGAAAATGTCTACAAGCAAACGGAAAAGTCCGTGGAAGGCTCCAAAGAAGGGCTTCCGATTGCGATACGGTCGATGCACCGCCAGATGGGATACCTTGCTATAGATTCTCTAGACCGTTTTGCGACGAATGAACGCAATGTTACGGGCATTACCATGGGTGTCAATCGCCAAACTTATGAACGTATTGTCCACGAGCTGGATGAGTGCCGTAAACGGATTGTGGCTATTGCTGAAGAATGTAGCGACATTAGGCAGGTCTATAGATTGAATTTACAGTTTTTCCCGCTTTCAAAAGAAGTGGTAAAAAACGAGGAGGCTTAGGATGTTGAAAAAACTGTACTTGGTGTGTGGCGTGGTGGCTCTTGCCTTGGGTTGTTCTGGGACTTCTACGGAACCGAATACTTTTACGGGAGGCGGTGTTTTGTGGAATCCTGAGGCGGGTGACCTGGCTGTCAATACGGCCGTTTATGCTACGACATGGCCGAAAGGTGCTGTTGAAAATGGTCACTGGTTCTGGGAAGTACAGACTGATGTTGAGGATGGCGGCCTTTCGATGATTGAATGGCCTGTTGCCCCAGGTGATGGTGCAGATCCTTTGGCTCCTATTATCGAGACTTGCAGCGGTATTTGCGGAACGGCTGTTTTGAAAACGGGTGATTTGTATTACCATCCGTTTGTATCGCTTGGATTCGTTCTGGCAAATAATGAAATTGGCGAATCTGTGCCGGTAGATGTCTCGAATTGGGGTGGCATCTGCGTTTCCTATTCGTCTGATGCAAGTCCTACGCTGGAGCTGGATCTGGGCGAAGAAGTGAATGAATCCCTTGGTTACGGTCAGCCTGCTGCTGCGTTGCCTAAAACGTACGATGGGGCTGTTGTTTCGAAATGCTTGAGCTGGGATGATTTCTTGATACCATCTTGGGCGAGGGCGAATGTCCCTGCGTACTGGAAGGGAAACGCTGGCGCGAAGGCTGCAAAGCAACTCGTTGCTGTTCGGTTTAAATTCCAGGCGATTGAAGGCGGGTATAAGTTTAACATCAAGTCTGTAAGGACTTTGTCCGGGGTTTCTTTTGACTATGGTTATCTGCAGCCTCCTGTTGATGATTCTGAGGATCGCCGAGGCTCGATTGGCGGGGATGGCGATAAAACGGACTCGGTTGACGTAAAGCGCCGTTCTGGAGATCTAGTCTATGAGGCTCTTGATTCGGTACTGGATTCATTGCTTAGCGGGGTGACTGGTGATGAAACGGAAGGTCCGTGGTTCTGGAGCATGGATGACGAAGCTCTCTATCTGAAGCACAATTTTGAGGATAATGAGCCTGATGCGTCTGTTCGCCTGTTTCAGCTGAAGGATGGGGTTGAAAAGCCTGTTTCGGTAGAAAACTTGAATTGGGAAGAGATGTGTCTTGCTTATAAGTCGAAAGAATTTTTGACATTGAAGTTTAACTTAAACCGTATGCCGAAAAATTTGCTTGGCGATAGAACGTCAATTACATTGCCGATAGGCCAGTTTGGAAAAGATAATTGTGTCAGTTCAGATGACCTTCCGGTAATGCTTTCTGGCTTGCTGCAAAGCTCTAAATGATTTTTTAAACTCCTTGGGGAGGAGGACAACAAAAGGACCCGGCGAAAGCCGGGTCCTTTTCCAAACAACAGGAGAATTAGTTTCTTAGCGGAGCTTGATCTGCTTAACGCTCTTCTGGCTGCCCATCTTGACGATGAGGACTGCTGCGCCGCGAGCGCTTGTATTCAGCTGGACTTCGTTTGCGCCGGCCTTTGCGTTGAAGCTTTGCTGAGCGATAATCTGACCCATGCTGTTCATGAGCGTTGCGGTACCGCGTGTAGCCTTGTTGGTGTTGAAGGTGGCCTTCACTGTACCCGGCTGCACGTTTACGAGCATTCTGGATGCGGCGACAGCGCGCGGCATGCAGATTCCGATGGAACCCTTGCCCCAGTCGCCATTTGCGTTTGCCGGGATGAGTTCGCCCTTGGCGATACCTTCCAGCTTCGGCTTCTTGGTGTTGAAGTTCTGGAGTGTGTCTGCGGTGCCGTCGGCCTTCCAGAGGAGGATGTTGTCGAGGTACATGTCGCCAGTGAATTGTGTGCCGTAAACGTTGATGCCGATGGCATTAACCTTGGAAAGGTCCGTGAAGGCGAGCTGATCGTCGCCGTCGCCGAATTCGATCTTGTAATTCTTGAAGGTTCCGAGGTCATCGACGTTACCGAGGCTGATTTCCTTCCAGTCCCAGCTGCCGGACATGTTGAAGAGGGAAACGCTTGCCCAGCCGTATTCGCCGCAGCCATCGCGGGTTGCGTCCAAGCACGGGCCTGCGGATTCGCCTGCGACTCGCATGTCGAAGGAGATGGCTACGTACTGGCTCCAGCTCTTGTTGACGTCGATACGCATGGTGCCTGCTTCGCTAGAGTCGGACTGTACGGTCTTGTAAATGATGTGGAGGGCGTTGTTGCCGTCGGTGATTTCTGGGTTTTCCTTGATGGTGGAGTCGATGGAATTGCCCGGAATTGCGGCGAGGTCGTAAGCTTCGCGCATGGCGTTGAGGGTTTCGTAATCGGTGATGTCGCCGACTTTACCCTGGTACTTGTTGGTCTGGCGGCGGATAATGGTGAAGTTGCCGTTGCCTTCATCGCCGGTATCCCACACGCAAGGGACGAGGCCGTTCTTCTTTGCTGCTGCGACCGTGTAGCCGTACCAAGCGGCGCGAGCCTTCAGGTGGGTTTTAAGATTGTTGCCGGAAAGTTCGTCGAGACGCTTGACGGCACCCATTTCGCCGATCACGACCGGGATGCCCTTATCGTAGAAGCGAGTCTTGAGGCCGCTGAAGAGCTGGTCGATGGATTTCTTGGAGCCGAGAGCCGAGCCGGAGCATGTGTGGGCTGCGTCGTTACCTGGAGTCTGGTCTTCCCAGTAGTAGAACATCTTGCCCCAGTCTTCGTCACCGCTAGTCATCAAGGAGAACTGATAGGGATAGAAGTGGACTTCGGCCATGGTGTAGCCTTCGCCAGCCGGGTCAACCGGGTAAAGTTCAGAGAGGAGCGGAGCCTTGTCAATTTCGGTACGCGGGGACTGCACAACCACGATACGGGTGGCGTTGTTGCCGCCGGTGGCGCGCACAGCCTTGAGGCAGGCTTCATGGAATTTCTTGAGGACCTGCATACGGGTGGCGTCGAATGCCCACTGGCCGTTGTCGGCACCGCCGTTCCACGGGTCGTTTACGCCCGGTTCGTTAGCGGAAGCGAAAATGAGGTGTTCGTCGTAAGCGGCGAACTTGGTGGCGATTTGGGTCCAGTAAGATTCCTGCTTGGCGGCGACTGCGTCTGCAGAGCTGTTTACGAGGCCGGTCTTGTCGTAGCCTTCGCCGTCAAAGACGTGGTCTTCGAGCCAGCCGCCGTCCCAGTGGCTGTTCAAAATGGCGTACATGCCGTTGTTGATGACGAGGTCCACGACCGTCTTCACGGAGTCGAGCCAGCCAGCGTTGATGGTGCCGTTGGAGGCGTGGGAGTCCCAAGCGCAAGGAATACGCACGGTCGTAAAACCAGCGTCCTTGATTGCCTTCACGTAAGCGGCGTCCGGGAACGGGTTGCCCCAAAGGGTCGGATTTTCAGGAACTTCCATCGTGTTTCCGATGTTGTAGCCGAGACCCATCAGAGGATAAATTTCGGTTGCCTTGGGAAGAGCAAATGCCGAAGCTGCGGCCAGAAGGATCGAGCTAGCGGCGATGCCAAAGGTGTTCAATCTCATGTCTAAGACTCCTTGTTGAGACTTGTGATTGGGTGCCGTTTCGCTGGAATTTTTATGATTTTAGAAATTTTTTGAGAACATAATTGGGCGTTGTAACCTGATCTCAAGCATCCCTTTTTCTCATACACGCGAGAATACACCCGTATTTCGCTTTATAATATACTTGAAAGCGATTGAAATCGCAACAGAAAAATTATTTACATAGAAATAAATAGCATGTTTGTAAGAACAAACGTGGTCTAAATCACGTCTGTCTGAGAACTTTTTTTGAGAACATGAGATCGGCGCGGGAGCCGAACGGTTCTGTGAGTCAAAAGCGACCCGTATAAACGGGTCGTGTTGACGAGAGCGAGGCGATGAAGGAATATTTCGAGTGAATTTGAGCCGAACGGTCTTTTAATGTGCTTCGAGCCAGTTTTTGCCGAATCCGACGCTCGCGACGAGTGGAACTTTAAGTTCCATGGCGCCCTCCATTTCGGACTTGACCATGGCAGATAGCTCTTCGACTTGATCCTTCGGGCACTCGAACACGAGTTCGTCGTGCACCTGGAGCATCATGCGGAGCGGGAGGTTCTCATCGTTGATGCGTTTTTGGATGCGAATCATGGCAATCTTGATGAGGTCGGCAGCGCTGCCCTGCACGGGGGTGTTCACGGCCATGCGCTCGGCCATTTGCGATTCCATGCGGTCGGAACTGTCAATGCCTGCGATGTAGCGGCGGCGGCCCGAAAGCGTTTCGACGTAGCCGTCGCGGTGGGCGGCTGCCTTAGTGTCGTCAATGAACTTTTGTACGCCCTGGTACATTTCGAAGTAGCCGTCGATAAAGCTCTTGGCCTGTGCCATTGGAATTTTCAAATCGCGGGAGAGGCGGAAGGCGGTCATGCCGTAGAGCACGCCGAAGTTCACGACCTTCGCGTCGCGTCGCATGTCGGCGGTCACGTCTTCGAGGCTGACGCGGTTGATGGCGGCGGCCGTGCGGGCGTGGATGTCGATGCCTTCCTTGTAGCTTTCGATGAGGGCAACGTCCCCGCTCAGGTGGGCGAGCATGCGGAGCTCAATCTGCGAGTAGTCCACTGCGAGAATCACGTTGTTCGGGTTCTGCGGTACGAATGCGGCACGGATTTGCTTGCCGAGATCGCTACGGACGGGGATGTTTTGCAAGTTCGGGTCGCGGCTCGAAAGGCGGCCTGTCGCGGTACCCCACTGGATAAAGCTCGTGTGGATGCGCTTCGTGTCCGGATTCACAAGCGTCGGGAGCACAGAAACGTAGGTGCTCTGCATCTTCTTGAGTTCGCGGTATTCGATGACCGCAAAGACAATGGGGTGTGCACTGCGGAAGCTGAGTTCTTCGAGGACGGCTGCATCGGTGCTGCGCTTTTTGATTTCGGGGAGGCCGAGCGTGTCAAAGAGCACTTCGCCGAGTTGCTTGGGCGAACCGATGTTGAACTCGCAACCCGCCATGTCGCAGATTTCTTTTTCGAGCTTTTCGATGCGGTGCTGCAAATCGGTTTCGAGCTTCTTGAGAATCTTGGTATCGACAAATGCGCCGACGCCTTCCATCTGGTAAAGCACCTTGAGGAGCGGCATTTCTTGGCTGAAGAAGTACTTTTCGTAGTCGTACTTCTGGAGCTTCATGCGGAGCGGAGCCCAGAGGCGGAGCGTGTAGACGGCGTCTTCGGCGCCGTATTCGGTGGCGTCCTTGATGGGGGTGCGGTTGAACGTGATTTGATTCTTGCCGCGTCCGATGAGGTTTTCAATCGGAATCATCTCGTGCTGCAAAAGTTGCATCACCTGATTGTCGAGGCCGAGCCCGGTTTGGCCGGGCGAGAGCATCCACGCGGCAATGAGCGTATCGACAATGTTTGCGGAATCGATTTGCTTTTGCGTGAGTCCGAAGGTGCGGGCGAGAACGTGCAAGTCGAATTTCGCGTTGTGGAAAACGAGGGAACGCTTGCATGCTTCAATAATCACGTCGCTATTGCAAGAGTCCGCGCTTTTTGAACTGCCGCCGTGTTGCTTGGAACTGCTGGCGGGGAGTGAGCAAGAATCGTTCCAAAATTCGATGAACCACTTTTGGGTGGCGTTGAAGTCGAAGTTGCCGCCTTTGCCGGCAGGGTACGGGAATCCAATGTCATCGGTATGCCCGAGCGGAATGTAGTAGCCCTTGGGAACGCAGCCATCTTTTGCGGCTGCGGCAAGGCAAAGCCCCACAATGCTGCATTGCATCGGATCGAGTCCGTCGGTTTCGGTGTCGATGCCGATTTCGGTCGCCTTGTCGAATTCCTTCTTCATTTGCTCGAATGTTTCTTCGTTGTCAACGCAGATGTAGGTGGGCGGAATGTCGGCGGGTGGTTCGGCAGGCTCACCAACCTTGTTGTTCTCGGCCCCCGTCGCTGAGTCGTCGGAATCGTCGTTGCGTACAAAACCAGTCTTGCTCGGAACGTTTTCGAGCAAGCGGATGAGGCTGTTGATTTCGTGTTCCCTGAAAATGTTTTCGAGCGTGTCGCTGTGGATGCCGCAGAATTCGAGTGCATCGAGATTGCCGTGGTAGGCGCGCTTTGTCTGTAGCGTCACAAGTTCGCGGCTGAGGAACGCCTGTTCCTTGTTGTTCGCGAGGTTGTCGTGCAAACCTTTCTTCTTGATGTTGTCGAGGTTTGCGTAAATGTTGTCCATGTCGCCGTATTCGGTCAACAGCTGGATGGCGGTCTTGGGGCCGACTTTCGGGACTCCTGGAACGTTATCGCTCGAGTCTCCCATGAGGGCGAGGTAGTCGCGGATTTTTTCAGGCGGAATGCCGTATTTTTCGAGGACTTGCTGTGGTCCAAAATCGATGCCGTCGGCGCCTTTTTCCAAGTGGAAAAGGTGGATCTTGTCGGTCACGATTTGCGACATGTCCTTGTCTTTGCTGATAATCACGACGTGGTCAAAACCGGCTTTGACGGCGGCTTCGGCAGCGCTCGCCATCACGTCGTCGGCTTCGTAGCCCGGTTCTGACAAAAGTGGGATGCCGCTTGCTTCCATCGATTCGCAGAGAAGCGGCATTTGTGCCGCCATTTCTTCGGGCATGGGGCCGCGATTGGCCTTGTAGTCCGGATAAAGTTCGTGGCGGAAAGTCTTTGTGTGCGCGACATCGCGTGCAATCGCAAAATGCGTGGGCTTGTGCTTTGCCAAAATGCGGAGGACTGCACCCCAGTAGCCGTGCATCATGGAAACGTCTTCGCCCTTGCTGTTGACGAGCGGGTTCTGGCTGTATGCGTAGAACATGCGGAACGCGAGTGCGAAAGAATCGAGAAGTAGTAAAGTCTTTTCTGCCATACTGGGGAATGTAGAAATTAGTAGGTAGTAGGAAGTAGGAAGTAGGCAGGAAATTGTGAGAGAAAAGTGCTTGTGGGTGTTGCGCTCGTGAACTTGCTTGCCTGTATAACCGAGCCGAAGCGGTTTGCTCGGAGTGAAATTTGTAGGCAGTAGACAGGAAATTGTAGGAGAAATGGGCTTGCGAGTGTTGTGAAAGGCTGCGATAAACTCAAATTTTTGAAAAATGGCGAAATTTACGTCAAAAAAGCTTGATTTGCGTTTGTTTGACGTAAATTTGTGATGTTGTCTGCAATGTTTTTGCCTGAAACTTAGTTTTTGGTTAATGTTTTGTCCGTAAAATGGCTGAAAATGGTGTTTGATTGTTTTGAAATGATTCTAAAAATTGGAAAAATGGAGGATTGTATCTGAAATTTTGTTAATTTATTTTGAATTTTACGTAAATATCTTATGCTTCTGTGGCTTTTTGACGTAAAATTTGCTCAAATTTCAATTTTTTTGTTTAAACACGATTTTGTACAAACGCTTTGTGCAGATTCTTGATCACATCGCTGGGGAGCATGCTGAATGCGCCGAGTTCTTCGCGCGTGATGCGGCCTGCTTTCTGGTGCAAAAGTGCGCCGAGTATGGCTGCTTCGGGAGTCGCCAAACCTTGTGCGAGGAGTGCTACGATAATTCCCGAAAGCACATCTCCGCTCCCGCCTTTAGCCATTCCAGAATTTGCAACAGGAATGATATAGACATTCCCGTCTGGCGAGGCAATATATGTTGGAGCGCCTTTTAGCAAAATGACTTTATCTGTACTTTGAGCGATTTCTCTTAAACGGCTTGGGGTTTCACAGCAGTTGGCAGGAAGTTCTCCGAAGAGTCTTGCAAATTCTCGCACGTGTGGCGTCAAGATTGCTGGCGATTGCAAATTGTGCAGGTATTCGATGACGGCCTGAATTTTCGACTTCTCGTCGTGATGTACCATGCCGTATCTGGGGCTTGTGTCGTCCAACATTGCAATTGCATTCAAGGCATCGGCATCAATGACTGTTGGCGCCTTGAGCTGCGGGAGTAATGCGAGAACGGCTTGTACCGTGCCTGCGTTTGTCGAAAGCCCGGGGCCAATGGCAATTGCGCTTGCGTATTTTGCGCGTTTTAGCAATGTCGGAATGTGCTCTTGCTGCAAAGTCCCGTGATTCTCGGAATTTTCGTCGTTTGCCCTATCTTCAAGACTGCAAAAAACTGGTTCTGAAAGCTTAGTCTGGATAATCGGCGCAATCGCTTCCGTTGTTGCAAGCGTAACTAATCCCGCGCCGCTGCGGAGCGCGGCTTCTGTGCAAAGCGCTGCTGCGCCCGGCATGTCTTTGGAACCTGCGATGATGAACGCTGTTCCTTGATTTCGCTTGTCGCCCCATTCATCGCGCTTGGGCAAAAGTTGCGGAATTGCTTCTTCTGTGACGAGGTAATTCTTTTCGTCAAATTGCAGGACGACTTTGTCAGGATAGCTTAGCGGGGCGACAACTGCTTTTCCGAATGCGGGGCCACCTTCTTTAGTGTAGGCGTCCAAACGCGGGAATCCGAACAGCATGGTTTCGTTCGCGTGAATGCAAATGTCATTGCGAACATGCGCTCCTGAATCGTAACCTGTGGGCGCATCTGCGGCAATGACAGGAAGCATGCTTTCGCTGATGATTTCTACGGCTGTTGCAAATTCCAGGCGAAGTTCGCCTTTAGCGCCGTTTCCGAGCATGCAATCGACGATGAGCTTGAAACCGTCGTGCAAAAGGAGCGATGCTTGCCTGGGTTCTTCGTTGATCTTCTTGAAGTCAAAAAGAGAACCGCCTGCCTGCAAAAAATCGTCAAGCGCTAATTTGGCTTCGTTCTTGAATTTGCTTTCTGGAGCAAGGCTAAAAACTGTACTTTGGATCCCGCCTTGCAAAAGAAGTTTTGCAAGTACAAGCCCGTCTCCGCCGTTGTTCCCGCTACCGATAAAAATGGCGATGGGCGCAAGTGCTTTTGATTGCACGAACTTGAATAATGCAAGGCCGGCCTCTTGCATTAACGTGTATCCGCTTTGGATGACGTCGTTTTCTGAAGGATCGCTCGCCGTCTTTTTTGCTAAAAATCCTTTTGACGCAGCGTCGAGATTGCGCATGCCTTCGGTCGAAAGGACCGGCTGCAAATTTAAGGACTGGAGCGAACGCATTTTGATTAAATGAACCAGTAGGTGATACCTATCTTGTACATCATCGTGTGGGCGCCCTTGAGATTGAGCGTTGACCAGCTGCTGTTGTCATCTTTGCCGGGCTTGAAATCTTCATCGTAGTAATATTTAACATCGGGGAAAACTTCGTTGAATCCCATGTACCAACGGAATCCGATGGATAAGTTGTCTAAAACATAGTATCCCGCGCCGATATTGATGCCAAGTTCAACTGGGGCTTGTTCGATATGTTCGAATTCCATGCCGCCATCAATCTTGTAACTTCCGTGGACGTTGATTGAAATTTGTGGACCGACTTCAAGATAGAACGTATTTGTGATGGATCCGCGCATGAAAAATGCGAGATCGATAAACATTTGGTTGTAGCTTCTGTAAAGGTTATCTTCTTCGTCTTCGTGGTTCAGGTTCAAAAAGCGGAACGCGATTTCTGGAGAGAAGTTCAGGCCGTCGATGATGTCAAAACGAAGTGTTGCACCAAAATCGCCGCCAAAACCGCTCGGCTCGTCTAGACCGTCGGAAAGATCTTTAAATCCCCAGAAATTTCCGAAAATAAATGAAGCTTTTGCGCCGATGCCGATATTGCCTTTCTTAGGTGCAGGAACAGGCTGTTCGTCGATAGGCATGGCGTCGTTGGTTTGTGCATCTGCTGCGGGCTGTGCGTCGATGGGCGCTGCCGCTTGTGCTGGGGCTGTTTGTTGTGCGTCGATAGGGGCGGCTGTCGTTGGTTGTGCGGAAACAATGGCTGTTGCGCAAAGTGCGGTCAAAATGACGGTTGCAAATTTCTTCATAAAAACTCCTTTTTGAGGCAATTCTGATGATTGACCCCTAACTTGTAATGAAAATATAATAAAGACGGCGTTGCATTGTTGTCGTAATAGACGCTAAAGAGTCTTTTTGGAGGGAAAGTGACCCTTGCCATGTTAAATGAAAATATGTATATATGAATTGTTGTTCATGTATTTAAACTATTAAAAACGGGTATGGATATGCATAAAGAACCGAATACGCAAAATGTTTCGCTCGATACGCTATTTGAACTGTCTGAATTCTTCAAGTTCTTTGGCGATACGACGCGCATTCGCGTGATTCACTTGCTCCTTTCGGGCGAGATGTCCGTGAGTGCCATTGCTGAAAAATTGAACCTTGAACAGTCTGTGGTGAGCCACCAGCTGCGTATTTTGCGCACGGCGAATCTTGTGAAGCCGACTCGTGACGGCCGCAAAATTTATTACTCGCTCGATGACGAGCATATCGGCGAGATTTTCAATACGGGTCTTGCTCACATTTTGCATAAGAAGAAGGGCTAAAAATGAATTTTGTTACTGATTTTGTCTGGGAATTTATCACACTTTTTTCGGAGATGGCTCCATTCCTTTTGCTTGGCTTTTTGCTTGCTGGAATTTTGCATGTATGGGTGCCGAATCATTTGTATGTGCCTAAGATTGCAAAGTCGAATTTTGCGTCGGTGCTCTGGGCGGCAATCTTTGGCGTCCCGCTTCCGATTTGTAGCTGCGGTGTGATTCCGACATCGATTGCAATCCGCAAGGAAGGCGCAAGCAAGGGCGCTAGCGTGAGTTTCTTGATTTCGACTCCTGCGACGGGAGTGGATTCCATCTTGGCGACGTATTCGCTGTTGGGACTCCCGTTCGCTATTTTGCGCCCGGTGGCGGCGTTTGTGACGGCGCTGTTTGGCGGCGTTCTGACGAACTTTGCAACGCGTGGTGAACCTGTAGAAAATGCTGCTGCGGTGCATGCTGATTCGGCAGTGAAACACGAACATCACGATCATGAACATCACCACGACCATGATGATTGCGACAATGATCATTGCGAATGTGGCTGTCATCATCACGAACACGAACATTGCGGTTGCTGCTGTGACGATGACCATGAACACTGTGAATGCGGCGGCCCTTCGGCAGGCTCAGGGACCTTCACGGGAAAGATTAAAGAGACGTTCCGCTATGGCCTTGTGAACATGGTGGGCGATGTGAGCAAGTGGCTCATGATCGGTCTTGTGCTTGGTGCGTTGATCTCTGCATTTGTTCCGAATGAACTGTTCCTTGCGCTGCGTGAATACCCGATTCTCTGCATGGTCTGCGTATTGCTTTTGGCAATGCCGATGTACACGTGTGCTACGGGTTCCATCCCGCTTGCACTTGCCCTTGTGGCGAAGGGAATTACTCCGGGGGCAGCCCTTGTGCTTTTGATGGCTGGGCCTGCAACGAGTATCGCTTCGATGCTTGTGGTCGGTAAGGCTTTTGGCAAGCGCACTCTCGCTGCATACTTGTTCTCGATTGCATTTGGCGCGATGTTCTTTGGCTTTATCGTCGATACGTTCTTTATGGACACGTTCCTCTCGGCGATGCTCCCGCAAGGTGCTGCGGATTGCCATGGACACGAGGCTTTAGGCGTGTTCGATTACGTTTGCGCTGGACTCTTGGCTGCATTTATGCTGTACGCAAAGTTTGCACATAAGGGCTGTGACGGTCATTGCGGTTGCGGCTGTGGCTGCGGCGATTCCTGCAAGTGCGCGGACTCTTGCGAAGATGACCACGATCACTGTGAATGCGGCGACTCTTGTGGATGCCACGAACATGGTGAACACGATCATCATGAGCATCATCACGAACATGCCGAGCCGGTCTCTAAAACCTACCGCGTGAACGGCATGAATTGCAGCCATTGCAAGGCTTGTGTCGAGAAAGCGGTTCGCCCGCTCGATGGGGTTGTATTTGCTGAAGCCGATGTTGCAAGCAAATCGTTGCACGTAGAATGGCACGACGACGATGATATCGACGAGACCGCTTTGAAAACGGCTGTTGAAGAAGCTGGCTTTGAATTTGTCGGAGCTGCTAACGCTTAAAATTCGCGTTTCCAGCTAAGCGCTATTCTATCAAAATACCATTCGCGTCCAGATTTTACAAGGTGAGGTTCTTCCTCACCTTTTGTGTGTTCGGTCGAGAAACTTCTGCGGCTTGAAATTGTTGTGGAAACGATCAAAGAATTTTTATCGTTCAGGGCGAGCTTTACGATAAAGTGAAGTTTGGCTATCATGAATTTATTGTAAGTATCGGCAAACTGTCCATAGTCTTTTTTGCTGTATTGCCCGTAAAGATTTGCCATGATGCCGACCATTTCGACAAATAGGGGCATCTTGTAGCCGATCATCGCTGTAAAATCGTAACCTAGTCCGTTTACATATCCTTCAGTGTTTTGCCAAGCCCAAAAAGTTCCTTTGTCTATGCCTGTAATTCCCTGATAGATCATTTGGTAATAGGTGTATAGGATGACGTGCGTCCAGTCGCCTTCGATAAGAGCGCCTGTATCGAACTGGAATGTTGCGCCGAGCCAGTGCGTGTGGTAGTAGTGCGTGAATGGAGTCAGGTTTTCGTATTTGCTGTTCTGGAATTTACAAAAGCCTTCGAAACCGAGTAAATTCCAGCCGGTTCCTATGCTTGCGCCAGCGTCAACAAGGAGGAACGGCAATGGTGAAAATGTGACGGTTACGATTGGGCGGATGGTGAGCGGCGAAAATTCCATTGAACCTTTTAGTTCGACATCGGCGCTGGATAGAAGTGCACCTTCGCCAAGCGGGGTGGGGATCGTGTATGAGGTTGCCCAAGTTGCTTTGGCGAGAATCCCGTCGAATGGGCCGGTCACTTTGGCGAAGTGATCGCCACCTTTTTTGTAATTGCTTTTGAGGTAGTATGCTCCATCAACGGTTAGCGTGTGCTCGAATTTTTTTTCGTCTTCGGCAAAGGAATGCGTTGCCGAAAACGGAAGTATTATGGCGACAAATGCCGCTGTCGTAAATACACCTGAAACTTTTTCTAGAAGAGAATATTTCATACCAACATCCTCTTCTAATATAATCTAAACTTCGCCGATGTGTGCAAGTTTTAATAGCGGCATTCCGGCCTCTCGGCTTTCGTCGAGATTGACCGTGAAATCGATGCTCCAGTCGTTAAAACCTTCTTCGTCCTGGAGCATTTGCTGTATCTGCATAATGTTCCCTTCGTACGTGACGATAGTGTGGCTGAGTGCTCGACCTTCTACGTCCATGCGGAACTTGTGGTGCTCGGCAGTGTAGGCGGCCATCGTTTCGATGAGTCGTTTTTCCGTCCACGGCGTTCCTTCGGCATCGGCTAAAAGCTCGCCTTCGGCAAGGTCGTCGGCAAGACTGTCCAGGACATCCGAGAAGTCTTGCTTTTGCAAACTCATCATAATCTGGAAAATGCGCTGGCGTACCATGTTGAGGAATCGCTTCTTGTCGTACGTGATGTCTGCGGCGGCCTTGTCTGCACCGAAAGCCTTTTCGACTTCGTCTTCGGAAGCGCCTTCGTCCAAGCGCTTCTGGTAATCTTCCGGGTGCGCCATCTTTTCCCATTCTTCCAAGAGGCTCGAGTCCACGCGGCGGATCATTTCGCCGAGGTAGTCCTGCATTTCCAGGAGTTCTTCGTTCTTGTAGCCGTCGGGTACGGTCTGAGAAAGCACCTTGTAAACGCCGTTCAAATGGCGGAGCAAAATGGCTTCCATGCGCTGCAAGTTGTATTGCTTCACGTAACCGCTGAATGTCGTGAAATTCTCGAACATCTCGCGCACGATGGACTTGGGTTCAATGTTTTCGTCCACCCACGGGTGAATGTCGGCAAAAGCATCGAACGTGTCGTAAATAAAATCACGCAGCGGTTTCGGGTATTCGACTTTTTCAAGCTCTTCGAGGCGCTGGTTGTATTCCATGCCTTGTGCCTTGAGTTCGTTCATGCGGGCATCGCGAGCCTTGCTCTGCTGGATGCGCAAAATGGCTTCGGGATTTTCGAGAATGCTTTCGCACAAGGTAATGACGTCGAGTGCGTATTCCGGCGAATCCTTGTCGAGCTTCGGGAGCGTGTCGAGCAGGTACAGCGAAAGCGGCTGGTTCATCGAAAAGTCGTCTTGCAAGTTCATGTTCACGCGCAAGTGGCTGTAGCCTTCGGCAACGGCGGGCACAAACTCGATAATCTTCTTTTCGACGAGACTCCTGAACAGCAAAAAGGCGCGGTGCTGCAATTGCTTCTTGCTTGCTGCACTTTCGTGGCAATCCTTGAGGAGTGCTCGCATGGCGCGGCAACCGTCCGTCGGTCGGCTCAAGATGTTCAAAAGCATTCCGTGGTTCACCTGGAAACTTGAAGTAAGCGGTTCCGGTGAAGCGTCAATCAAACGCTTGAACGTGTTTTCGTCAAACGGAATGTAGCCGTGTTCTGGCGGCTTACGCTTTTGGAATTTTTTGCCTGTCGTGCGCGACTTCGCTTCGAGTTTCAGATTCTCGATGACGTGCTCGGGCGCTTGTGCGACAACGTAGCCGACGTTGTCAAAACCTTTACGGCCTGCGCGGCCTGCGATCTGGTGAAAATCTCGTGCGGTCAAAATGGCGGTCTTGTCGCCGCTGTACTTGCAGAGCTGCGTAAAGAGCACTGTGCGAATAGGCACGTTCACGCCCACGCCGAGCGTGTCCGTTCCGCAAATGACTTTGAGCAAACCTTGCTGGGCGAGCTTTTCGCAAAGGATGCGGTACTTCGGCAAAAGTCCCGCGTGGTGCAGTCCGATGCCTTGCTTGAGCCAGCGCTTGACATCCGGACCGTACGGGCTAGAAAAACGGATTTCTTTAATGGCTTCGTTAATCTTGACTTTTTCTTCCTTAGTGCAGAGGTCCAGACTCATGAAGTTCTGGGCATTGCTGGCGGCAGCGGCTTGCGTAAAGTGTACCACGTACACGGGAGCCTTGCCTTCGTTCACGAGCTTTTGCACTTCGGTCGAAATTTCGGTGGTGCTGTAGCTGAAGTCCAGAGGCACCGGGCGCTGCGTGGAGCGGACGGTCACGGATTCACGACCCGTGTGCTTGGTCATGTCGCGCTCGAAAAATTCGGTGGCACCGACAGTCGCACTCATCAAGAGGAATCGGGACTGCGGGAGCGTCAAAAGCGGAACCTGCCAGGCGACACCGCGTTCGCGGTCGGAGTAATAATGGAACTCGTCCATCACGATGTCGGTAATGGTAAGCGTTTCTCCTTCGCAGAGCGCCATGTTCGAAAGAATTTCTGCGGTACAGCAGATGATGGGGGCGTCGCGGTTGACAGTCGCGTCGCCGGTCGAAAGTCCGACGTTCTCGGCGCCGAATTCCTTGCAGAGCGCCATCCACTTTTCGTTCACTAATGCCTTGATGGGGCAGGTGTAAACGCTTCGGCGGTTGTGTACAAGGCTGTCGAAATGGAGGGCGAGCGCAACCATCGACTTTCCGCTTCCGGTCGGCGTGTTGAGGATAACGTTCTTGCCGTCCAAAAGCTCAAGAATTGCTTCTTCCTGGGCGGGGTAAAGCGTCGTTCCGCGGGCTTCTGCCCACATCATAAATTGTTCCAGAACGTCTTCGGATGATATATCAGAACGGTGTCCGTTGACTTTTTCGAGAAGTTCATTCAAAAAATCTTTAAGAATACGCTTGTTTTGCTCTGCCATAATGCCCCAAAGATAACTCTTTTGAAAATAAATCGAAATAAGTTTACTATTTTCAAATGAAAGGAGATTTGTAATGAAAGGAATCGTACTTGCTGGAGGGTCCGGCACGCGTTTGTATCCGCTGACGATGGTCACATCGAAGCAATTGTTGCCGGTCTATGACAAGCCGATGATCTATTATCCGCTTTCGACGCTTATGTTGGCGGGTATTCGTGATATCCTCATCATTTCGACGCCGACGGACTTGCCGAATTTTGAACGCTTGCTTGGCGACGGTTCTGCAATGGGCCTCAACTTGAGCTACAAGGTGCAGCCGAGCCCGGATGGACTTGCACAAGCCTTTATCCTGGGTGAAGAATTTATCGGTAACGATTGCTGCGCGATGGTCCTTGGCGATAACATTTTCTACGGAAACGGTTTCAGTCAGCTTTTGAAGGATGCCGTCAAGAATGCCGAAAAAAATGGCCGTGCAAGCGTATTTGGCTACTATGTCGAAGACCCGGAACGTTTTGGCGTTGTGGAATTTGATGACCAGGGCAAGGTGATTTCTGTCGAGGAAAAACCGAAGGAACCGAAGAGCAATTACGCCATTACTGGCCTTTACTTCTATGACAACCGCGTGGCAGGATTTGCCAAAAAACAAAAACCGAGCGCTCGCGGCGAACTGGAAATAACCGACCTCAACAAGACTTATCTCGACAAGGGCGAACTTGACGTGAAACTCCTCGGTCGCGGTTTTGCGTGGCTCGACACCGGCACGATGGATAGCCTCATCGAAGCGGGTGAGTTTGTTAAAATGGTCGAAAACCGCCAGGGCATCCAGATTTCTGCTGTTGAAGAAATTGCGTACAGAAATGGTTGGATCAGCAAGGAAAAGCTCCTGGAATCTGCGGCCAAGTATGGCAAGTCGCCTTACGGCCAGCACCTCAAGAAGGTTGCCGAAGGTAAGATTCACTACTAATCTGTTAACGATGTTGTTCTAATTGCTTTGTAGCTCGGCTTTGCGGTCGGGCTTTCTTTGTATAAAGAAAATTTTTGTTATATTATTTCAATTCAAGCTCAAAAAGAAGGAGGAGAGCGATGAACCTTGTTCGGTTCGTATTGCCGATATTGTTTTTGGCTGCATACTGTTTTTCAAATCCAGCCCGTAACGTCACATTTCCGTTGAAACAGCCTGACGGAACAACGGTCCAGGTTCGCCAAGTGGGGGATGAGTATTTTCATTTTTATGAAACAGTGGACGGCTATATTTTGCAAGAAGATAAGCTTGGTTTTTACGCCTATGCTGGAGCTGATGGTAAATCTTCTGGAATCTACGCTCGAAATGCGGGGGCGCGCAATCAGGCCGACAAGGAATTCCTCTCAAGCCTTAATGAAAAATCGATTTATGAAAAAATGCTAGAAGATGCATCGCGTACTGAAAAATACAAGCTTGATGCACCTATGTTTTCTAATTCTCCAATAATGCGTTTACCTGAAGTAAATAGATCAATTACGCAGGGCGATGTCCGTGTACTTGTAGTTCTTGTCGAATATGCGGATGTGAAGTTTAAAAGTGCAGATCCTAAAACCCAGTTTAATGATTTCCTGAATAAGGAAGGGTATAATGAATATTATAATATTGGAAGTGTTAGGGATTACTTTATAAAAAGTTCCAATGGAGTGTTCCGCCCTACTTTTGATGTATATGGGCCTGTAACGGTTTCTGGAACGCGAGCTTCTTATAGTGTGGAATCTACTAGTAGTTTGAATTCCGGTGCGGCTAGAATGATTATATACGAAGCTTTGGATATGCTGAAAGATGAAATTGATTTTAGCTTGTATGATAAAGATGGCAATGATTGGGTCGATTATATCGGCTTGATCTATGCCGGTGTTGGATCTAATGGTTCGGGTGTAAAAGAAGCTATTTGGCCACATAGTAGTTCTTTAGATTATACCATAGAACTGGGTAATGGCAAAAGTGGTTATAGATATGCTTGTGCAAATGAAATAAATGTGACTGCGTATTACTACGATGAAACAACGGATATTATAGAGGGTATAGGCACAATGGCTCATGAATTTAGCCATGCTCTGGGACTGCCCGATTTGTACAATACCAAGTATAATGATGGTTGGGATCGTGGTACGCCGAGTGTATGGGATGTCATGGATCAAGGATCGCATAATTGCCCAGATAATGAAGACTATGCGACCGATTGTGCACCTCCGCTTTATTCCGCATTTGAACGCATGTCTTTGAATTGGCTTTCTTCGGTTGAACTTGATTTTGAAGGTGCTGTGAAACTGGATAAAATTGAGGAAAATGTAGCTTATCAGATTACTAATAAAGAAAATCCAGATGAATTCTTTTTGCTGGAATACCGAACGAATAAGGGATGGGAGTATCAATTGCCGAATTCAGGATTGTTGATTTGGCATATTGATTATCTACCTTCGGTTTGGAGAAGGCTTACTCCTAATAATGATAGAAGTCACTTGCGAGTGGACATTGTTGAGGCCGGTCCAGATTTTTGGCCTCGTGAATCGAACTCGTTCCCGGGAAGTGATAATGTAACTGAATTTGATCAGTTTGTTTTTTGGAATGGACAAAACATGAATATTACGCTTTCTGATATTAGTGAATCGGAGGATAAAGAGTATGTTACGTTTAATGTTCGCATAGAATCAAGTTCTTCTGTTGAGTCGTCGTCCTCTGAAAACTTGTCGAGTTCGGAAATGGAGTCTTCAAGCAGCGAAGAAGAATCTTCATCGTCCGAAATGCAAATTTCTAGTTCTGAGGAATATTCCTCTAGCTCAGAAACGGCTTCTTCTAGCTCCGAAGAGCCTTTGTCGAGCTGTGCTCCTGAATCGTCTTCGTCAGAACAGTCTCTGTCGAGTTCGGAAGTGGATTCTTCGAGTTCTGATGTGGAATCGTCTTCTTCTGAAGATGTAGAATCGAGTTCCAGCGAAGGCATTGTTGGCGTTTCTTCGAAGATTCTGGCTCAGGGAATTCGCGTGAATGCGAAAAATGGGGCTATTTATGTATATGCTCCGCAGCAAGGCCGAAAAGTGGTTAGAATCTTCTCGCCGATCGGTAGTTTGCTGCTCGAACGGGCGATGGATGGCTCCGAGCTTGTTGTAAACGACAAGATTCTTGGGAAAATGGGATTGATTTTGTCTGTAAGTCAAGAAAATAGGGCTTTATTTACGGGAATGATTAATACGCGCTAGTTATGGTATTTTGAAAAATGTAATTTTATTGTAAGTAAATTGCATTTTGTTAAAATAAAATAACTGTAATTTGTGGTTAAATGTGTTAATTTACTTTTAAAAGTGTTATTTTATATATGTGTGGTACTTTTTTTAAGAAGGAGATAAATATGAAAAAAGTTACTCTGTCAGCTGCAATTCTGACGTTGGCAATGATGGGCTGCTCTGATTCAGGGCTGGATAACTCTGTTGCTTCGGCAAACGAAGTGAATGCCGATCAGGGTCGTGCGCTTTTGGCTAAATTAACGCCAGAACCGATTTCTAGTGGCGAAGTTGGCCTTGAACATTCCGGATATAAAAGATATGTGTACCCGGAAGATGGAATTGCTGTTAGAGTGCACTCGAGACCTGATGACTTTACCTGGAAATCGAGAGGTCGAGCTACAATTTGGGTGGAGACTTCCGTTGCTGCTGATTTAGCAACTATTGTTTCTGTTGCCGTTGCTGGATGCACTATGGCGAACAATGGCGATGTGACTTGCGCGCATCATAGAGCCAATTGGGATTCTAAGGCTGCAACCAGGGGTTTTGACGTTTACACTGCAGAATTGCCCGTTCCCTATGAACAAGTGGGCGTCGTGGCGGCTTATGGAGCTGTGTGGAATCTCGGTAAGCCGAGCCAGAATGAGTTTAGTAGCGTGACTTATGGTGGTACTCTGCCGGATAGCTTGGCTTATTCTGTTTACCAAAAGTACGTTTTGCAGGCTGTCTACAATATTAATCATAGACGCCCCATCGACGAAATTCCGTAGTCCGTTGTCTTAGGACTCTCTTTGGTAAAAAAGAACTTAGCTTTGTTTAGTTGAGTTCTTTTTTATATGTATAGATAACTGAATTTTTAAATGTAAAATAATGCTAGTTTATAAATGAAATTTTTAGCTTATATTAATTGATAGAATTGCTCTGTTTATAAATTGTTGATAAATTTGATTGTTTTTTTTTGAAGTTATAGTAGATTTTGTTGATAACATGTTGTTTGTTTAAAATAAATTTTATTTTTTTTAATATTTTATCTTGATTATGTTATAAAAATGAATATATTTTGTTTACCTCATATAACATAAGGAGATAATATGAATAAAATTACCTTGTCTGCCGCGATTTTGGCAATGACGATGATGGGCTGCTCTGATATGGGCGTTGATAATTCTGTTGCTTCCACGAACGATGTGAAGCAGGAACAGTCTCATAATTCCTTGGCTAAGGTTAATGGAACTCCCTACGTTTTCCAAGAACCGTTAGCTGCCGTTGCCCCTAATGGTGGGCTGTTTAGTAATTCTAAATGGCTTCATTATCCTAACGTAGGTATTGATTTTACGGTAAAAACGTATATTGATCCGGGTTCCTTCATTCCTGTTGGTGAACTCCATATGGATAATGGCCCAACTCCCGATTACTTCCGTATAACGACTTATCCTCTTTATAATTGCGGAATAAGGACGATTAGTAAGAAACGTCAAGCTTCTTGCAATATATACAATTACAACAATTTAACAGTTGAAGTGTTTCCTAACGTAAGAGACGGTGTAACGCAAACGGATAATATTGATTCGCCTTTCCATCCAGGTAATGGTTATCAATATGAACAGTTGAATGTTATTACTTACTATATTGCTGTTTGGAATGAAGGTAAATCAAATCAGGTTATTTTGGCAGGCACTATTTACAATGGCAATCAGCTCCAAAACAGTCCTGAATTGGCTCAGATGGCTTATGAAAAGTACTTCCTTCCCGCTCAGAATTACTGGATTGTCACCCACTAGTTCTATTTCCTAGTCCTATTTTGACTATAAGGAACTCGGCTCTGCGCCGGGTTCTTTTTGCATAGGAAAACAACCAAAGACAAAAGTCCAATAACCATTGACTATTGACAATGACTGACAACCAAGTTCTAGCTTTTACCCCACTTCCTACATCTTACATTTTGCCGTCTACGGAGTACCTTTCTATATTTCCCATGTAAATTGGAGAAATGCATGAAACGATCTATTGTTATTACAGGCGGAGCAGGCTTTATCGGTAGCCATGTCGTGCGCCTGTTCGTGAACAAGTATCCTGAATACAAGATTATCAACCTCGACAAGCTTACATACGCAGGCAATCTCGCAAACCTCAAGGATGTCGAAGATAAGCCGAACTACAAGTTCGTCAAGATGGACATCTGCGACTTCGACGCGTTCTACAAGCTCATGCAGGATGAACAGGTCGATGGCATCATCCATCTTGCGGCAGAAAGCCATGTGGACCGTTCCATCAAGGATCCGTTCACTTTTGCTCGTACGAACGTCATGGGCACGCTCACGCTTTTGCAGGCTGCCAAGCTCTACTGGGAAAGCCTCCCGGAAAAGTACGAGGGCAAGCGCTTCTATCACATTTCGACGGATGAAGTTTACGGCGCTCTCAAGATGAACCACCCGGAGGGCATCACGCCTCCGTTCACGACGACAGCCTCCAGTTCGGAACACCATTTGGCTTACGGTGACGATTTCTTCTACGAGACGACGAAGTACACGCCGCACTCCCCGTATTCTGCTTCGAAGGCTGGCTCCGACCATTTCGTGCGCGCGTTCCACGACACCTACGGCATGCCGACGATCGTCACGAACTGCTCCAACAACTATGGCCCGTACCAGTTCCCCGAAAAGCTCATTCCGCTGTTCATCAACAACATCCGCCACAAGAAGCCTCTCCCGGTTTACGGCAAGGGCGAAAACGTTCGCGACTGGCTCTTTGTCGAAGACCACGCCCGCGCGATTGACGTGATTTTCCACAATGGCAAAATTGCTGAAACTTACAACATCGGCGGCTTCAACGAATGGAAGAACATCGACATCATCAAGGTCGTCATCAAGACCGTCGATAAGCTCCTTGGCCGCGCCGAAGGCGAAGACCTGAACCTGATTACCTACGTGACGGATCGCCTGGGCCACGACGCCCGCTATGCGATTGACTCCACCAAGCTCCAGAAGGAACTCGGCTGGGAACCGTCGTTGCAGTTCGAAGAAGGCATCGAAAAGACTGTGCGCTGGTACTTGGACAACCAGGAATGGCTGGACAACATCACGAGCGGCGACTACGAAAAGTATTACGAAAAAATGTACGGAAACAGGTAATGGGAAAGTTTAATTTCATAAATACTGAAATTGAAGGCGTAAAGATTATTGAGCCGACCGTGTTTGGCGATGCCCGCGGTTACTTTATGGAAACCTACAGCAAACGCGACTTTGCCGAAGGCGGCATTGATGTTGACTTTGTTCAAGATAACGAGTCGCGTAGCAAGAAGGGTGTTCTCCGCGGTCTCCATTTCCAGAAGCAAAATCCGCAGGGCAAGCTTGTTCGCGTGATTGAAGGCGAAGTCTTTGACGTGGCTGTAGACCTTCGCAAGAACAGCAAGACCTTTGGCAAGTGGGTGGGCGTCACGCTCTCCGCCGAGAACAAGAAGCAGTTCTACATTCCCGAAGGCTTTGCTCACGGCTTTGTCGTGCTTTCCGAAACGGCTTCGTTCGTTTACAAGTGCACCCGCTTCTATGCCCCGGGCGATGAAGGCGGCCTTATGTGGAATGATCCTGAAATTGGCATCAAGTGGCCGGTTGGGGATGGTTTTGAGCCGCTTCTTTCTGAAAAGGATACGAAGAACCCGTGTCTCAAGGACCTAGGTTTCGCGTTTGACTAAAGGCCAATGACTATTGGCCATAGACCATTAACTAATACCCAAATTCACTAATTAATTTGCTATTTTTTGATTACTATGAAAAATATTCTTGTCGTTTGCACTGGGAACATCTGCCGTAGCCCTACAGGGGAATACCTTTTGAAAAAGGAACTTGGACCGGGCTTTAACGTGATGAGTGCTGGGCTTGGAGCGTTGGTTGATAATCCGGCTCACGAAATATCGCAGAAGATTGCTTTGCAGCATGGCATTGATATGAGCGCCCATAAAGCGCGCCAAATCAATTTGGATATTCTCAAGTGGGCTGATTTGATTTTGGTGATGGAAAACGGACATAAAAGGGAACTTTTGCATAAATATCCGTGGCTTGAAGGTAAGGTTTTCCGTTATGGTGAATCCCACCAGGTCGATATTCCGGACCCGTATCGAAGACCTGAAAACGCGTTTGTTCTCGCATGGAATTTCATTTCCAAGCTGACACCGTATTGGGTTGAAAAGATTAGACAAAGTGAAGCTAATAAATAATTTAAAAAAGGTAATGTATGAATAAAATAGGTATAGCTCTTTGTGGTGTTGCTGCCGCTGTTCTGAATGGCTGCTTTGCGGCCCCTCAGATGCGGATGGACATCCCTACAGATTCCACAACCTATAATGGAATTACTTTCAAGTTGCATTCCATTGAAAAGGGCGATATGGGTGAACCGGTGGTTGCCGCTGTTAATCCATCCGAAGGCAAGTTGGAAGATTTGATGGTAGATACGCTCCCTGACTTGGAGTACAGGATTGGACCTCTGGACATGGTGCAGGTCGTTGTGTGGGAACATCCAGAACTGACCTCTCCGATGGGACAGTACCAGCCGGCCGGCCAGAAGGTGACGACTGATGGTAAGCTTTTCTATCCGTATGCCGGCGAACTTCAGGTGGCGGGTCTTACCGCTCAGGAACTCCGTCTTGAAATCACCAGACGCCTTTCCGATAAGATCCTTAATGATCCGCAGGTGGATGTCCGTGTGACGGGTTACCACAGCCGCAAGGCCTTTGTTACAGGTGCTGTGAATAAGCCTGGCTTTGTAAACTTTGATGAAAACCCGATGACGCTTCCGGATGCGCTTGCCGCTGTTGGGGGCTTTGAGGAATCGGCCGATCCTACGTTTGTGCAGCTCCGCCGTGGCGACAAGGTCTATAATATCGATTACATTCGCGCCTTCAAGGACAATATTGCTATAGAACGAATCCTTGTAAAGCCGGGTGACCAGGTTTTTGTTCCGCTGAAGTCTGATACGGAAAGAGATAGAAAGGTCTATGTCCTCGGTGAAGTTGCAAGAAGCGGCATTGTTCGAATGGATAACTACTTGAGCTTGGCTGAAGCCTTGGCTGCTTCTGGCGGTGTGAATGCTATAAATGCTTCTTCAAAGGACATTTATGTTATTAGAAATTCTTCGCCGGAAAAGATTGACATTTATCAGCTGGATGCAAAGAATGCTATGGCGCTTGCGATGGCTGACCGCTTTGAATTGAACCCGCGCGATATCGTGTATGTCGATGCTTCTGGCCTTGCTACATGGAATCGCTTTATCGGTCTGATCTTGCCGACGCTTAATGCTACTATTTCTACGTTTAATAATACTTCGAATGCTATTCAGCATGTGCAATACATTCATAACGAAGGCTGGAAGTAATCCGTAGTAAGGTAAAACTATATGATTAACTTGATTTTGTGTGGTGGTAGCGGAACGCGCCTTTGGCCGATTAGCCGCTCTCTTATGCCGAAGCAGTTCGCACGCCTTTTTGACGGTGCTTCCCTGTTCCAGCGCACGGTAAAGACGAATTCTCGTATTTGCAGTGCTCAGTACATTGTAAGCAATGCGGAACAGTATTTTTTGGCCAAGGACCAGCTCGAAGAAGTGGGCGCCAATGATGTCCGCTTCCTCCTGGAACCGGTGGGCCGCAATACGGCTCCGGCAATTGCGCTTGCTTGCCTTGGCCTTGATCCGGAAGATGTCGTTCTTGTGTCTCCGTCGGATCATGTGATCCGCAAGGCCGAAGCTTACGAAGAATGCTTGCGCAAGGCTGAAGAATTTGCAAAGAAAGGTTTCATGGTCACGTTCGGCATCACGCCGACGGGTCCGGAAACGGGTTACGGCTACATTGAAGCAAACGGTGACGATGTCAAGCGCTTTGTCGAAAAGCCGGACCTGGAAACCGCAAAGAAGTATGTCGCTTCTGGAAGGTTCTTCTGGAACAGCGGTATCTTCTGCTTCAAGGCTTCGACTTTCCTCGATGAACTTTCGACGTACTCGCCGGATATCTTGACGGCTGCAAAGATTGCCTTTGCGAACGCCAAGAAAGAAAACAAGGATGCTCTTGTCCGTGTCGATCACGAAGACATGATGAACATCCCTTCGAATTCGATTGACTACGCCGTGATGGAAAAGTCTGCCAAGGTGAAGGTCGTGCCGAGCGATATCGGCTGGTCTGACCTCGGCGCTTTCGATTCTCTTTACGGTGAATTCGACCATGACGAAAATGGCAACAACGTGAACGCAAAGCACTTGGCCATTGGTTCCAAGAATTCGCTCGTACTCGGCGGCCAGCGCCAGATTTGCACGATTGATTTGGACAACATGCTCATTGTTGATACGCCGGATGCTCTCTTGGTTGCACCTCTTGCGAGCAGCCAGAAGGTCAAGAAGGTCGTCGACGAGCTCAAGGCTCGCGGCTCCGACTTGCCGAAGGTCCCGCAGACGGTTAACCGCCCGTGGGGCACGTACTCCGTGCTTGAATCGACTGATCGCTACAAGATGAAGCGCATTGTTGTTCGCCCGGGCGAACGCCTCTCGTTGCAGAAGCATTTGCACCGTTCGGAACACTGGGTTGTTGTGAGCGGTACGGCAACATGCACCGTTGGCGACAAGGTGTTCTACGTGCGTCCGAACGAATCGACCTACATTCCGTCTGGAACGATTCACCGCTTGCAGAACGAAGGCAAGCTCCCGCTCGTGATCGTTGAAGTACAGGTCGGCGAATACACCGGCGAAGACGACATCATCCGTGTGCAGGACGACTACAAGCGCTCGTAAGAGAGTAGACAGTAGGAAGTAGACAGTAAGAAGTCTTAAAAGTGGCGGGCCTCGGCCCGCTATTTTTGTACCCAACGAAAAAAAAGCGAACCTCAACGGTTCGCTTTTTAATGCTCAAAGCGAGCTTTAGCGAGCGACCTCATGCCTCGGAGGCACGAAGTGCCGCGCCCATAGCTATTAGAACTGGCTCAGGAATCTCTGATCGTTAGCGGTCAAAAGTCCAATTTCCGGAATCTCGTGACGGAGCATGGCGATACGGTCAAGGCCGAAACCGAATGCAAAGCCAGTGAACTTTTCGGAATCAATGCCACAGTTCTTGAACACGTTCGGGTCCACAGAGCCGCAACCACCGATTTCCATCCAGCCCGTGCCCTTGCAACGACGGCAGCCCTTGCCACCGCAGAACACGCAGCTTACGTCCATTTCTGCGGACGGTTCCGTGAACGGGAAGAAGCTCGGACGGAAGCGAGTCTTGACGCCTGCGCCAAAGAGTTTGTTCATGAACACCTGGAGCACACCCTTGAGGTCGGCGAAGCTGATGTTTTCGTCAACGACAAGTCCTTCGCACTGCTGGAACATCGGAGCGTGGGTCGCATCGTTATCGACGCGGAACACGTGGCCCGGAGCGATCATGCGGAAAGGCGGCTTGTGCGTTTCCATGTAGTGAATCTGGGTGCCCGACGTGTGCGTACGGAGCATGACCTTGTTGTCCACGTAGAACGTGTCCTGCATGTCGCGGCTCGGATGGTCAGGCGGAGTGTTGAGAGCTTCAAAGTTGTACCAATCCGTTTCGATGTCGCGGCCGAAGTCCACATCAAAACCCATCTGCGCAAAGAAGTCGATGATTTCTTCGCGGACGTCGTACAGCGGATGCGTAGAACCGGCAGCAATACCTGCGCCCGGGAGCGTGATATCGACAGCGCCACTGGCGAGCTTCTTCTGGAGAGCTGCTTCGTTTGCGGTTTCGATAGCCTTGTCGATTGCTTCGGAAACGGCAACCTTCAGTTCGTTCACGAGCTTGCCGTATGCGGGGCGTTCTTCGGCGCTGAGCGAACCCATCTGCTTCATGAGGTCGGTGACGGCGCCCTTCTTGCCGAGGTACTTTACGCGGAGATTGTTGACCGCTTCTTGATTGGTGAGGTCCGTTTGTGCAAGTTCTGCATCAAAGGCCTGCTTGACATTGTTAATAGCTTCACTCATAGTACGGCAAAATTTAGAAAAATAGCGGCCTCATTGCACGAGTAGATGCAAAAAAACTCCCCGGTAGGGGAGCTTGCTAAAAAGAGAAGGTTCTATTCCACTCTACATTTTATCATGCTTTCATTGCAGGACGTGTAAAGGACGCGTTCACAGGGATTTTCACCTGCAAGGCAAAGACCCAGAGTGGCATCGTCGCATGTTCCGTTGCTGCACGTTGACGCGTTCGAGTTTGAACCAATGCCGTTGCCCCTTATCGTGATGTGGGCCTTTCTGTCGTCGCTTCGGCAATAGACATTTCGATTTTGCCACCCGTCAACTTTGATGAATACGGAATCGTTGCATGCGACATCGACGGTATTCCAGTCGCCCCATTCATTGTGGCCTCCGAGCTGCTTGATGGTATAGCCAGCCGTTGTAACTTCCGTAAAGCATTCGTAATTGATCTCTCCGGCATTGACGTATATGGAATATGTATTGGTGCCTGGATTGTCGGATACATAGATATCTTCTGATATGACACCTGTGTTGGACTTGCTTCCTCCGGCGATTCGTTGACCGTTCATACGAATTTGGATATCATAGCAGTTAACTCCCATGTATGTCCCGCTAATATTGACTTTGGATCCTGCAAGAACCTTGTTTTTACTGGTCTTGCAGTTAAATAAAGTGCTGTCGATGACATTTAACTTTGCTGAACATATTCTTTTCCCGCTTTTGGTGAAAAGCGTATAGGTGCCCGCTAAATTAGAGGTCTTGGATACAGGGATGATTTGCTCGGCATTCCTGTCGATCCATATATCTTCTGTCTTGAAGTTTGTTGATTGCAAGTAGACGTACATGCCGGATTCCATTCCGCTTGTAAAGTTTGCAATAAAGTTGGCGGAGGTTTCATTGGGTGTGAGATCCTTTTCGAAACTGCATGTGGCCTTGATTTCAGCAGGGGCGCTAGAACTACTTTCTATCGGTACTGTCGTGGAACTGCTTACGGTCGTAGAGCTGCTAGATAATCCAGGACGTGTGACCGTGATGGACATCGGTCCGCAGGTGGTGACATTTTTTCCATTTAGAATAAGCTGTACTGTATAGATGCCCGAGGCGAGGTCTGCTGTGGGCGGCAGCTCGTGATCGTATTTGCTTCCATGGCCCTTGTGAACATGAGTTTCCTTGACCACTTCACTGATGTTGTCGAGAAGGACTGCCTGCATTTCCCATTCTGTTTCTGCGGTTGCGGTCAAGTCTGCGGAAACCTTAGTTCCCGTTACCTTGCAATTCGAAACCTGGATGTTGTTTGATATGGTTGCTGTACCGCAATTTTTCTGGTTCCCGGAAACGGATATCTTGTATGTGTATTCTCCTGTTGAAAGAGCCGGAGACCATTCTTGCATTGCGCCGGTTCCATTCCCGGTAGCGGATGCTCTAGTGATTCCTTCGGAGTCTTCTGCTGTGAGTATATATTCGCAGCTTGAATTTGGACATCCTGTAAATCCGTATGTTAAAGTGACTTTGTCTGTCCCGCTCGTCGTTTCAGTCTTTTCGACACTGCATGTGATGTCGATGGGCGAAATTGTTACGGGTTCCGTTGTGCAACTGACATATCCGCTATCAATGCTTTTGGCCCTGATTTCAAAAATGCGGGTTATTGCTGTCTCGCTCTTGTTGACTTGGTCGTAAAGCCCTTCTTCGTTGAAGGTGAATACGCCGTTTTCGGGGCAGGAAAGCTCGGTCATTTCTTCAATGGCTCCTCCAGATTCTTTTACAGAACAGCCATTGATGGCCGCACCTTCCAGATTGGTGATGGTTGATGTCAGTCTCCAGGAAATTCCGTTGTATGTCGCCTTGCAGTTGCTGATGTTGAGAGCGTAAGGGCAAGATGATAAAACGGAATTCACGTGGTAAGATGAATAGGTGCTTTTAAGGGTTATCGTCTGGACAAATTCTGGGTTGAACGAATCCAGGTTCGACAAGTCGTTGACGTCAAAAGAATGTGTTCCGTTAGTTGTAATTTCTTTTGGAATGCTGAGGTTCCCGTTTTTGTCTTTTAAGTACAGTACGATTTTGTCGCCTTCTGCTTCTACGAAATCCGAAATCTCAATCAGCAAGATGGAACCACGTAGATTGACGATGCCTCCGTTTGCATCAACAGGTATTTCGAGTTCATCTTCTGAATAGCCGTATATTGGAGTGTCTGAATTGTAGATCTGTGCGTTTTGGGAGCAGCGTTCGATTTCACCGACCCAGAATGATCCGCAGCTTGTCCAGGTCCCTTCGAGGCTGGACTGGTCGGAACATTCTGAAATCTTGACTTTGGCATCGTTAATGGTTGTTGTTCCGTACGGTGTTGTATAAGATGTTCCGTGAACATCCTCTTCGGAGAAGTTGTATATAGATCCGCTAAGCTCTTTCCCAAAGAAGACTCCGTTTGCATCATGTTCGTTCCACCATGTTAAAAACCAGTTCCTGTTGAACTTGTTCCCTTCGCAGCCGGATGTTGCGTTGCCGGTCGCGTTGTCGCAGCCATTGTAGTAATAGGTTATTTTGCAGCCGTGGTCTTCAAACCAGCTCGAAAGCCCGACCCACGGAGAAACATTTTTGTTCTTGGGAACGCGCCCGCCAAGGTAGTTTGCCTTGAACGAACAGTTGATTGTTGGGTTTTCAAAACAGTCGTCTGCAAAGAAGTAACTGCTCCAGCCGATATCGTAGATTTTGAAAGATGGGTCCGAAATGCTGAAACCGACATAGCGGCTGTGTTCATCGCGAGAACCCAGGAACGTTGAAATGTCCAGTTCGGCTGTGGCTGTGGAATTTTCGACGGTTGCCGTTATGGACAGCTTGTTTTCTATGGAAAGCTCAATCCATAATTTAATCATGTCCTCGGACCTTATCGAAAGCTTCTGTGAAGAAGATTTTTTCAAGACTGCGCTTGTGCAGTTGGTGCTCGTGACTGTATTTGATTGACTCGTTCCTTTGCAGACTCGCGCTGTCAGGGCTTTGCTGTTGCTTGCGTCGCCAAAAATATTCAGGATGGTGTAAGAACTTGCTGAAGCGTCCGAGCTGAATATAAAGCCGGAACTCCATTTTTTGTTTGCGTTTTCAAGAATCGTTGTCTGCATCAGGGAACTCATGGTTCCGTGGATGCCCGCTTCTCTTGTGTTCAAGACGATTGTTGGATTGTCGTTTTGTAAGCCGTTGCTGAGTGTTATGGACCCATATTGAATTAATGGCGGAATACTTGCGCTATTTCCGTTGTTGGGGTACATGAGCTGCCAATCAGCATTGACGCCGGAGACGCTACAAGAATGGAGTTTCCCGCCTTCGCAGGAATTGATGCACTTTGTGGCGTTCCCGGAACAGAATGCCGTTAACGTTGTAAAGTCTTCGTAGAAACAATGCTTGTCCTTGTCGTTAAATACGGCGGTGATGGTATTGTTCGACGTTATTGGGCTAAGCGTATATTCATGGCCTGTTATGGATTTCGATGCCGTTGCGCAGTTTTCTCCGTCGCATTCCCAACGCGAGAATTTGTCGGATCCCTGTTCTATATATTTTGTCTTGATTTTCCAGCCGGCATAAACACTACAGACGATGTTGTCGTCGCTGTTCTTTTGACAGTAGCTTGAACTTGTAACGTCCGTGTAGTTGTCGTCATCATCGGCAAGCCAGATGGATACGCCGGAACCGCTAATTTCTGTGCCCTTTGTCTTTACGGTTAATGTATACCGCTTTCTTTTTAAAGAGGCGTAGAGCTTGTATTCTCCGTTTTGCTCGGCCTGCTGTATGGAATTGTTTTCTGTCGGCAGCAGAAGTTCGCAGTAGCTAGGGACATTGTTCATGTCCTTCAAGTGGATGGCCGTGTTTGTTGCGACGCTCCATTTGTTGTTTTCTGTTGTGACTTTTACGTTTGTTCCTACTGCGCGAACCCATTCTCCAGAGACGAGGTCGTCACAGTCGAGGTTGTTTGCCTTTTGGTCGTATCCTTGTTCTGAACAGATTTGGCTGTTCTCGCTCTTGCTGCAATATTGGCCTATGCTGCCACGTTCTACCGTAACATAGCCTGTCATGGTGACGCTTGTTGAAGAGAATTGCTTGATAATGCAACCGCTCATCGGGGACCTGAGGTAAATCTTGACGCTGCCTTGCTCTGCTGTTGCGGTCGTGGAGACCGTAAACAATTCAATTGTAGGTTGGTTGGGCGTGAAGGTCAGCGTGTAAACATCTTCAATGTCGGAAGTTTCTCGCTTGACTAAAGAAGTTCCTGTGATTGGTGTGACATGCCACCCGCTGGGTCGGGCTGATACGGCAACGTCGATTGTTGCGGGGCTTGGGTGCGAAGACGTTTCAACAGATGCCGAAACGGTTAAGTTGCTGCTTGTGGTGATGTCTATGTATTCTTCCGGGAATCTAATGGCAGGGGAAGAACCTGTCTCGCCAGTGACGACAACATAGAAAGGAAGGTCGCCCGTTTCGCCTTGGTGCTTGCAATTGTAGACATCGTCTGCAAGCATGTTGCCGTTTTGGTACAGCAGTCCATAAGTATTTAACGATGGATCGCAAGTGATTTTAGAGGGGTCCTTTTGTTCGTGTGCGCCATTTAGGTTGACAATGTCGTAGTAGTCTATGAGTTTCCCGTCGGGATTTTTAGTCAGGTAAATAACACGGGGGAGTATTACCGCTGAAGGAGATATCGGTTGTGCGGCTGCATTTCCGGACGTCTCGATTTTTTCACGGCTGGCATATTGGGATTCCAGAGAGATGATGAGCTGCGGTGATGTGGCTACGTAATAGGAATCGTATTGTACGGATGTTCCTGAAATGACTGTTCCGCCTTCCTCTTCGTCTGTACCTTCGGAGAGCTTTGTGTATTCCGGGTTTTCTTTAATGATGCCTGCGTTTGCAAGTGACTTTAAAACGCTTCCGTCAAATTCAAGATTGTTGCCGCCCTGGTATTTTTTGAGCTTTTTCCCGTCGGCCATGATAACGCTACCCTTGAAGTGGATGCCGTTAATTTCGTTTATATCTTCTTTGGAATAGACGAGATAGTTGTAGGTGGCTCCCTGGCGCCCTTTTAGCTGGCCTGAGGCCCCTTTTTCAAGATAAAGAAATACGATGCTTCCGTTAGATGTCGGTGGCAAATTTACGTTTCCAAGGGATGTGGTGACGTCAAAGACGAATTTACCTACAAGCTCTTTATTGACCGATTTGTCTTCTTGATACTGCCATTCGATAATCAGGTATTCGTCGTTGTAGAGCTTGTTTTCCTTTTTGGCATTGACGTAGCACATGTTGAGTCTATCGATAAAGCTGTCGTCGATATAAAATTTTTTATTGAGTCCGCAGAATGTATTTGCTTTCGCGGCTTTCCATGCGGATTCATTCTTTAAAAGAATGGGTTCTGGGATTCTATGCGTTGTCGGCGAAATCATCTGGCCGTGTTTATTCATTTTATTGATGTGTTCCCAATAATTCCCGCTGACATTTTTGAGGACGTTGTCTGTTGCGCTCCATTCCTGGATTCGTTCATTGGAAACTTCACTTGCGTTAAATGAGAAAATACGCGCTTGTCTACAGTTGTCTTCGTCATCGTTCTTGCAACGGTCCCTGTTGGCAAATGGGCGGGTCCATCCGTCCATATAGGCTCCGTAACTATAGCTGCTGTTTGTTTGCGTTTCGATTTCGAATTGATCGTTGTTGTAACGGTAGACTTTGCCGCCTACGGTAAAGACGCGTTTCCCGTTGTAGTCGCCGCAGTTGTTGTCGCCCGTATTGCAATAGGTTTTGATCTTGTATGGCATGTACAAATTTGCGCCGATCGCAAAATTTGTGTTGTTGTTTACATATCGTGTCAGTTCAAGCTGCTCGTTTCCGCCGTCAGGGGATGTATACTGATTGGTGAACACCCAGTTCAAGCCGACGTTGATGTCGTAGTCGTTCTCCCTGACAATTCTACCGCCGATAGTCAAGTTCCTGCTTACAAAAATTTTGCATAGTTGACTGATGTTGCCTTTTACATAAAGGTCTCCGTAAACCCTGATGGGTTGACCGTGTGGGCATGTGACATTCCCGCCAATGTAAATGATGGAAGTGTCGATGCCTGTTGTGCCGTAGATGAGTTCACCATCGCTGTTTAGGTTTCCGCCGAGATAAAAA
Organism: Fibrobacter sp. UWB4; assembly: GCF_002210345.1. NCBI lineage: Bacteria > Pseudomonadati > Fibrobacterota > Fibrobacteria > Fibrobacterales > Fibrobacteraceae > Fibrobacter > Fibrobacter sp. UWB4. Next base: position 82,774 of record NZ_MWQI01000006.1, read on the forward strand.
TCTCCATAATGGTGGACTGTTCCGCCGTAATTTGCGTTGCCTGTGACAATCATGTCGCCTTTGACAACAGGGTTGTTGCTGTATGCCCAGTCGCCGTTGATGTTGCCTGAACCAATGGTGTCGTTACCGGTGATGCCTTTGCTTGCGCCGTGGAAAGCCTTGTTGAATGTGAAACGCTCGCTGTTCTGGGGAATTTTTATACGGTAAAGCCCGTCCACTTTGAGAATGGCGACTTCAGTGTGTTCTGTTCCGTTGCGGGAGGTTCCCTTTGAAACGAGCTTGAGCTTGTATGTGTTTTTCTCGGTGTTGACGCCGGCAAGCCAGACGTCGTAACTTTGGCCCGCGCGGTCTAATTGCGGCAATACGGAGTTTAAATGGATCGGCCGCTTGTTGTTTTCGAGATATTGCTTGATGACTCCGCCGACATCGTTTGCATGGTTGGTCATCCAGGCGCGAGTGTTTTCGATGCCTGCTATAGCGCTTTGGTAAGCTTCTTGCCGTAACATTCTCGTTGCGCTAGAGCGGTTCTCTGATGTGAGCCATTTAAATGTCGCTGTTGCTGCGATTGTTGCAACAAGCATGAACAGAAGGACTGTTATTAAGGAAACACCTTTCTTGGACATAAACATAATTCCTCCTTAATCCTTTGTGCCATTGCTTGGAATGGGGATTATGAGCGAAAGAACGCTGGATTCGCCACGGACGCCCATGGTTAGCTCTAAACGTAATGCCTTGACGTTCTTCTTTTCGATGGGTGCTATTTCTGCACCGCTAAATGTGTAATTTGCGGATTCGACTTTTTTAAGTACAACTTCGCTAAGCGTTATTTTTCCGCTCCCGACTACGGGAGAGTAGCTTGCGAAAGTAAATGACATGCAGACGTTTTCGATTTTATGCATTGTTCTGAACCTGAACTTGCGCGCGCCTTCGGATGCTCCTGCATGTGTGGGCGGGTAGAACATGAAGTCGTTGATCTCGTTTGGACGCGCCCCGTCGTTTGTGTAGCGGAACCCGACTCCCATGTAGTCGCGACCTGGGCAGAATAGGCGGCTTGCGTCGCTGGAGTACGGCATTGAAAATGAAATTTCGTATTCCGTATTGGTTTCAAGAGTAATTTTCGCGCATCGCTCTTGCCAGTTGCCCGAAAGGTCGGTGGCCTGCGCAAGGAAAACCTGATTTGAGTTTCTTCCGTCGAGGACCGGTTCCTGATTGTCGAAATTGTAGTTCGATGCAAATCCGGATAAGACGACGCTTAAATCGCCATTGGGCGGTTCGACTTTTGTGAATGCCAGGTTGTCGTCGCCATAACGGGGGACCAGTCTGAATTTGTGGACGCTCGTGTCTGTGGATGGCAAAATGTGCGAAGTGCTTTCTGTCGCTCCTGGTTCGGCAGCTGTAATATTGAACCTTTGGACGCCTTCAGCCATCTCGACGACGTTTGCGCTGCTGCTTGGGCATTGGTCTATATCCTCTGCTCCAGAAACGGTTTTGCATCCTCTCTTTAGGACGCTCCCATCGACATACCAGAAGATTGAATCGACGGCAACGTAGTGCCCGTCTTGATCGTAACGGATGCGTTTGTATATCAGCGTGTCTAGGTTGCCGTTGTTCCCGATGCGGTAAGACGAAGAGTCTTTTTGGGCATTGTCGGCGTTGTCGGGGTCAATAAACACATCGTGGATGTGGTCTGTGCTAAAGTTGTCCATTGAAGCGCCTGCGGCGGCGGCCTCTTGTGAACTTTTCGCTCCGAGTTGCGTAATGTCCTCTTTGAGTATGGAACTTACGTTGCCAGCGTTTTGGTTGGCCTGTAGCATGCTCTGGGTGCGGACGCGCATCTTGGTGCTGTCGCTGAACGCCTGGCCTGCGATGAGAACGATTCCTCCGAGGAGAGCGATGTAGACCATCAGCTCGATGAGCGTAAAACCTGATGACGCTTGGCTAAAATTCTTCATTCTCTTCCCTCGTAATCGTTTTAAGTCAATAGAAGTAAAAATATGTAATTATGATTACATTTTCTAAAATTAAAAATAAGTTTTATGTATGTAAAAGTGATAAAAATTTCTTTTTTATTGTCTGATTTTGCGGTAAAATTGATGAAAATCAATGCTTTCTGGAATCTTTGAAGATTTCTGTCAAAAAAATTCCACATTTATGTTTTTTTACATATATCCACCGCGTGTGGCCTTTTCATGTTTTTTTGAATTTATCTTTCTCCATATATATAAATGAGTTGTCTTATTCCCTGTGTGGAATAGAGTTGGAATGAGTATGATGTTTTGTTCTGTGGGTGATTTGTGCCCGAAATGTCGCCGTAAGGCGGGCTTTACCTTAGTGGAATTGCTTGTCTATATGGCGATTCTTGGTGTTGTTGTCCTCGTTGCAGGGCAAGCTCTTACGGATAGTACAAGAGTTCGTGTTCGCACTCAAAACATGCTTGCTTCTTCGCAAAATGCAGAAAACGCGGCCAGTCTCCTGAAAGAAGATATCGCCCAGATGGGGGCGAAGGAATACGAAACAGATAAGTACTCTGGTTCATTTAATGTTGTCCGTGGTGTATTCATGGATCCTGACAATGCGGATGTCGATCAGGTGGATAAGTCTTCCTATTCGTTGCATCAGGGAAGTGGCGAATTTGACAGCCTGTACTTTAGGCGTATCCGCTATGATGATGATGGCAAGTATGTGGCTCTTGAAGCAGTCTCGTGGTATGTGCGCGATGGAGTCCTTTATCGCAGCTGTAAGCGTCTTGAAAGTGCGTCCGGGGCGGCTGCGGATGAATCCTGTCCTGACGACGGAGATCTGGAAGTCGCTATCGCAAAGGATATGGCGCGTTTCAAGGTTGTCCCGGCGAAGCCCAAATTGCTGAATTCCAGCACGGGCAAAGTCCTTTTCCCGCCTTCTGAAACGTCTTCGGATTTTCGTTTGCTTTCCCGTTACGATGGCAGCAAAATCCTCCGCTTGAACCTTGCTCCAGAGGAGGGCGGCAGCATTGTCAAGATTTCAGGTTTCACTTCGAATTTCGATGATGAAAACGATTCTTACTCGACTGAAAATAAGATGAACCAGGTCTATGCCGCAGAGGCAAATTCTAGTGCCGGAAACTGGTCTAGCCTGTGTTCTGAAATGACGTTTGCTCCAGGAATAGAATATGAAATTTCCTTTAAGCAGCCGCTTATGACGGGGACCGATTATTCGCAGTCTTTTATTCCGGGTAAAGATCATTTGTCTGTTGGTTTGCGTACAAAATCAGGTGAAAAAATAGCGGGCATTGATGATTTCCTGTTCTTGCCGCCGAACGATGAAAACTCTGCCGCCATTATTCGCAATTTCCGATTTTCTGTAAACAATGAAATCAAGGCGTGTCTTGCTTTTACATTTGTCTTCTTCTCGCCGCTTGCAGAAAAAGGAACTTTGAATATTGCAAACTTGACGGTGAAAAAAATACAGGATGTGAATTACGAGTTTGATCCAAGTTATGTTCCTGATGTCTTGGACAAGAAAAATATTCGTGCGTTCTTTGTGGATCTGAGAATAAATAAGCACGGCGAACAAGGTGGATCAAAATACGTTTTTGCAACGCCGAGTAATGGTGCGGCAGCAGAGTAGTAGGGGTGTGTTTATGCAGAAAAATTTTAAGCAGGGTGTATCCCTTATAACGGTGCTCTTGTTCATGCTCGTGGCAACGATTGCTGCTACGGCGACTTTTAAGTGGTTGAATTCTGAAGGCCGTTCGAGTGCTGCGCGCCTGATGCGTAGTGAAGCGCGTCAAGCGGCTTTGGCGGGCATTACATCTGCACGTACGTGGATGACGTACCACGGAAATGAAACGGGGGCAATTATCCGGCAGTTCAGAGGAAACGGGCACAAGCCGGTTCATTTGAACAATGTACTTGGCAATAGTATTGATAGCGATAATCAAAAATTTGATGTCTGGCTTGTCGGCGCTGAATCGAACTCGTCTCCATACACGGTGAAAATCCTTTCGACAGGTGAATCCCGTAATGGTACCAAGCACAGCGAAGTTGCGATTATGAAAATTTCAGGGCTTTACCAGGTGAAAGTTCCCGAGAAAAAAATAAGCATCTCGTTTGATAGGGCCTTCTTTGGTAAAACCAAAGGTATTACTGGCGATGACGCGATGGAATCCGCCATTGTCAATGGTGATTTTGGCGAAGACAACAACGTTCCGTCGATTTCAAAACCCCTTTTGGTGACGGGCGATTTTTCGTTCCAAGGTTCTGCAAATATGGGCGGTGACTTGTATGTTGGCGGCAATTTCAGGAACAGGGGCAGTATTTATTTTGGAAATGTCGATATGGACAGGAACTCCAATAACTATGCAAACTGCAAGGATCCTAATGCCAATGATGATACTCTTATTGTTTATATTGGCGGCTCGGTTGGTACCTGCGAAGGCGGCATTATTGCTGTTTGCGGAGACCTTTATGTAGGTGGAAGTGTCCCGCCGAATTGCGATGTCAAGGTTGCTGGTAATTTTACAGTCAATGGACACATGGAACGCGGTACTGATGATAACTCAAAGGGTGTTGGCGTTAAGAAGAACATGGTCTTTACGGATAGGGCCAGCTGGACAAAGAACGAGATGAATTATTTCAGCAGTACCGGCGGCGGTACCGTTTCTTCGTTCAAGGTGGGAAATAATCTTGTCTTGCCTCCGACAATGAATGGCAAAATGGATTTGCAGAACAACTATTCGTTTGGCTTGTCTGGAAAAGTGATGAGCTATACCACAGCCAATACGATTTTGCTGAATCAGAATCAGGGATTTGGATATGGACAGAAGCCATATGGCGTATTTGTCGAGGGTACGACGGCTTTGGAGGCTATGGGGCCAAGACCTCAAGATAAACGATATTTCTCTTTTAGTGCGACGAAAGGCATAGAAAACCGTAGGGTGTCCAAGTGGAGTGAATCAGACCCGCTGTTAAAAGCGATTGGCGATGAATACTGGTCTCGCCTCAAAAAGATGTACACTTATCAGGGACTTATTGGCCCTGATGGTGAAGTTCCGGTGCCTATTTTGCTGAATAACGAAGATTTGTGGACTACGAAAACCATGAATAAGTTCTGTGAAATCGATACCGTGTTCAATATGGACGATAACCATATTCAGAAGATCAATGAATGCTATGCGAAGGCGGGCGAAAATGAATTGTACAATGGTTTCTTGATCCTGGAATGGAATGAAATTGAAAAGGTGGACCCGACTAAGGCCCTGGATGGCAAATTTGTCTTGTATGCGCGTTCGAAACTGGGTGACGGCCACATGGTCATGATGCCTGCAACGACTGAAAATTCCGTGGTCCTGCTATTTCTTGAATCGGGTGCCGGGTTGCTAAAGGGCGATGGCAATGTGATGAATTATTTCATCTATTCCAGAGGCGATATTGATGAAGTCCAGAAGATGAATGTCGAAGGTTGCGTCATTATGGACAATGGCTCGACGCTTTTGAAATATCAAGGCCACAACAACTTCAAGTACAAGGCAGAAGTTGTCGAAGCCGTGCAATCAGCCGGGTTCATTATTGGAAACGAGGAATTTGAAAAGCTGGCCAATAAGACTAGTGGCGCTACGACGACATCGGGAAGCTCTGAATTGAGCGATACGGTTTATGTCGCCGTCTCGTCCCAATTGAAAATTACGATAGAATCCGAATATAAAAATGAAGAATCTTATGGCGGCAATACAGAAAATGTGAAACCTTCGATTCTCATAATGCCACGAATTATCTATCTGCCAAGAGATGCTAAAGGCAGTCTTTCGGATTATTACAATGTCGTGAATTTGAATGGCGCGAATGAACAAAAGAATCCGAACAACGTGTCCTGTAGCCCAACGGGGCTTCCCGCTGTTGAGAAGTTTAAGCTGTATGGTACGACTCTCCCGCAGGACGTCTTTAGCTGTAATTACACAAGCAATAACTATGAGAAAATGGGATTTTATGTTGTCGTTAGCGGTTCTGCTGGCGATGTCCCGGAAATTTCATTTGATAGGACTTCTGCTGAAATTACTAAGGGACATTCGGTCCTTGTGAATTTGCGATCCACAAAATCAAAGCCTGCGACGGTTGATATCTACCAGTCCCGTGAACCGGAAGGCTGGACCGTTACTGGGGCGACTCCCAAGAAGGAAAATGCGGATGGCTCTAAGCTATATACAATGCCTGTCTCCGGTAACATGACTGCATTCGAAGTGAAAATGGATGAAACCGCATCGGAGATGGGTTCTATAGAATTTCAGCTGGTGGAACCTTGTGAAAACTGTACGATTGCACCGGCAGGCCCGACAACAATGAGCGTTGTTGCTGAAGGTTCGTTTACGGTGGAACGTCGAGAAGTTGGAACGTATTGTAGCTTGCCGGAACATAAGGATGAGGATGCTTGCAAGCCGGGTGGTGAATTGCATAATAAGATCCAAGCTCCAGATTGCGGAAGCCTTGTTAAGGACGGAGTTACGTGGGTAACCGCAGAAGGTGTTGGCTGCAATACTGATGAGCTGAACAGAAAATGGTTCTGTAGTATTTATATTACGACGCCGGTTACATTGAAAAAGTCTGATAGTTTCGATGATACTTATTGTGAAGTCATCATGCCGCCGAACAATAAGATCATTTCTGCAAAGAATGATAAGGAATACCTTTACGCATCGATAAAGCGTAAACAGTATAATCTGCATATCGAGTTTAACGGTGCCGAAAATTCTGGTAATTATGTTGATGTATCTTCTAAGACTGGCTTAAATGGGGAAGCCCGTAAAATTTATACATGCCGAAAAGGTGAAATTTGCGATTATCCGATTTATGCCGGCAACTATTATGAATTGAAGGTTGGTGATGATGCCGGGTCGGACCATTTTACGCATTTCTCGTCTGAACCGAGCAATGTCGCCAATGAAGGCCGTAGGCTTACAATTTATGCGTCGGATAGCTATTCTATCGTTGCCAATTATAACGACCACGATACTCATTGTTTCTACGAAGATTTCGCACCAGATGAAAATAATAATGGATTTACAGCGTTCTGCGATAAGAGCGACGATTTTCCGCGCTGTATCGATGTGTGCTTTTCTAATCCAAATCCAGGACAGTCCTGCAAGATTTCAGAGGCTAAGCACTGGGCTGGACTCGAAGATGGCGCAAATCCCGACTGGGTGATGGTCTATGACAATAGGCAGGCGACATCTTCATGCCGTTGGGACTATTCATCGTGCAACTGCTCTACTGAAAATTATAAGGCTTGCCGTCTCCAGTGCAGAAAACGTGTTTGCACCACGGTTAAGTCTGGCGATCTTTTGGAACCTTCTATTTCGAACAACTACATTGCCGCTAATGCGGCCTCGGACGCTTCTGCGGAAGAGCCGAATGGCTCACAGAGTGTCATTCTCAATACGAAAGAAAATGGCAGCAATGGTACGCTCACTTCCATTTTCTCTACAGCGATTATCGATGTCAATACGGTTACGAACGACTTTTCCAATTCAGGCTTTATCTTTAGATCGAACGATGATGGCTCGGAATATTATTCCCTGAGCGTCTATGGCAAGCATGCGGGTGGTGCTTTCTCTCCGTATGTCTATGCAAAACTCTGCTATGTCAAGGGACAGACTGCCTCTGATGACGATGGCGCTTGTGTCGAAAGGTTTCTTTCTACGAGCGAATGGAATGTCTCGGAAACGGGCGGATTTACCAATTTGACAAAGATCGCCCTTGTCCTTAAAATCCAGAGTAATGTTGTTACTGCTGATTTGCAGCTCGATGGTAATTCTATTACAAAATCTTCAACTGAGTTTATGTTTGATCTTGGCGAATTGTTTGGTTCGACGCTTTTGCTGAACGATGCCTTCCATGAACATTCTGGATTTAAGCTTTCGAATAAGGACTTTAAACTGTACGATATTTCCTGGTCGAATTCGGCTTATGGCGATAATGCCTGCTGGGATCATCCTAAGTTGGTCTGCTCATTTAAAACGAACTACCTGGGTGGCGTTGTCCCTCAGAATGAATATGTAACACCCTGGGTGGGCGTTAGCTCGTACACGATGAACAGCTATAAGAAATGCCAAATAAAGTATTATTACAATGGCTGTGACAATACGACGATGATCCGGCTAGTTCCGATGATGCCGAACTTTAATATGGGCTTGCTCTATCAGCGTTACCAGTGCTTTATGGGAAATGGCTTAGGCTATTATTGGGAAAAAGGCTCGGAAATTGAAGGCTCCAGCTATCGTTTTGCTACAGAAGGCAAACATGGCTATTATTATCAAGATATCGAATCGAAATTAGGCGGCTTTGCGATGGATGCGAAAGTCTCTCTGGAATGTCCTCCTAGTGTCAAGACAGAAGTGCCGTCATCGTTACTTGCTGTTCAGTCTTGTGGTGAATTCTATGTTGGCGATATTATGATGTGCTCCAAGAATATTGATTTCTTGAATAGCACAGAAAATGTCGTCTGCACGGATTCCTGTAGTTTTGCCGTTTCAAATGAAGATGGCGTGAATGTCCGTAAATCGAAACTTTTGGTAGGACTGAACAATCCCAACAATTTCAATATGCGCATTTCGTTTACGGATAAGAAAGGAATCCTTTCCTCGTTCTATACAACTTCAATGGATGGAAATCTATCTATTGATGTGAACGGTATATCGAATGAAGATGGCTTTGATCCGCAGCATGTGATGCGTGTAAACATAAAGGTGATTGATGGTGGCTTTGTTGAATTGAACCAGCTGAAAACGAGCTGCCCTAACGCGCTTAGCATAAATTCTTGCAAGGTGCAGTATAATGGTACGTATTGGGATATTTCTGCAGATGTGAATAACGCGGATTACTGTACGGTTGAAAAGCCTGTAATATCAAACGCTGAATTTGTGGGGGGCAAGGAACCGACGGGCTGCCAAAAGACTTTCCGCTTAAAAGAAGAAGATCTGTATTCAAAAGATGACTTTGAACAAACTTATGAGTTTACGATTAAAGCTTCTAAAGGTACGGGGACGGACCAGGAAAACGAGGAGTTTACATGCGATCCGTATAAACTGATTCCTCTTGAAATCGCCTGCAATATTGATGAAACGAAAAATACTGTCAAGCGTGGCGCTGGTGTCCCGCCTTTGAATATATCGTTTACGAACTGCCCCGAAGGTGGTTGCTCTTATTCGATTAGCTTTGAAGGTGAAAATGTCGCCAGCGGTAATACCAAAAAGAAGGGGTCTTCTGATGAAACCTACACGTTCAATGATCTGAATACACCGTCAAAAATGCTCCGCGCTGGTGAATACTACTTTACGGTTTCTTCGGGTGGAAAAGAAAATTCGGATTGTAGTTTTGTTGTCGAAGACGTTCAAGGAAAGGCTGAAGCTTCGAACTGTGTCATTGATGAAGATACGAAGGTGTTTACGGCAAAGGTGAATCTCCTTGAAGGCGAAAGCTGGTCCGGTCAGATTTATGTTACGGATCAGTTGGGTTTCCCGATTGGTGGCGCACAGCAAGTCTATGAAAACGAGACGGTTTCGGAAATCAGCGTAGATTTGTCCTCGGTGCCATTCTCCAAGGGAATCAATACAATTAAGTTTATTGTGAATGGCGACCTGAATGGAAGTCATGGGTGTGAAGCCCGCTATACGCCACCTGAGGAAAAGGATGATTTGGAACTGGAATGCCCTTCCCTCATTTCTGTTGACGGCTATAGTGAAACTTTTGAAATGACCCCTTCCAAGGTTGTAGGCTGCGATGATGGAAAGTGTTTCTGGAGTGTTTCTGGAGATGCTTTGATTTCCCCATCAAGTGGCTATACATCTGGCCCTGTTACGGTTACGGAATCTTACGTGAGCAGCAGTAAGGAATATACGTTTACGTTGGGACACGAAGATCTTGAAAGCCGCAGCTGCCGCGTTGTTGTAGAAAGAACTTCGGATTTTGAACTGGATTGCAATATTGCAACGCAAACGGATGTGGAGCCTGGAGAGACGATTAACGTTCAGCCTTATTCCGTAACAGGCTGCAATTCGAATTGCTCGTACCGTATAGAAATGCAGAATTCTTCTGGCTCTGATGATTACATCAGCGTGGTTGGAGGTTCTGGATCCAATTACAATGGCGAACGGATTTCCTTTAAGGGGGCAAATTCGGGTGGAACGAAGAGGTATCGATTGACGGTTACCGACGCGATGAATTCCTCGAAATCCTGCCTGTTCGATATTGTTTATGCGAATTCCGGATGTCGTTCGACTGGTGATGACTATTTGATTTCGTATGATAAAAAAGATGTATCGTTGAACAAGACTTTTGTCGCTGGCTGCCATGATGTCAAAATTGGCAAACTTTGTAAGAATGCCAAAATTGAGAAAGAAGCATGCCGTTGTGAAGATGGTATGCCTCATAAATTCAAGGTCAACGGGCGTGAAATTGAATGTGGAATTTACTTTGATAACACGATTCCGAATCAGCTGACCTTGAATATGGAAATTCCGGAAAATTGCTCGGTATATGGCGATATAAAACTGTACGACTGTGAGTATGATCCGGATTATGTTGGAGTTGGTACAAAGTTGACGTATGAATTTGTTCCTTTTGGACCGGGGGCAAATGAAGTCTATACGGCGGCATTCAGCGCTGGCCATAAATTGTATTGCAATGTGGATCAGACGGAACCTTATGATCGCGTTGTCGGATCTATTGGCGATTGCGAGATTAGAATTCCTGCGTACAACACTCGAAATTACGGTAGTGCTTGCGAACTTCTGGGTGATATGGATTATATCCTGAATATCAGTGAGGATGCTCCCAGCGATTTGACGTGCAAATTGGATTGGTAAATAAGCGAATAGAACAATGCAAAAAAAGGAACCCTCGCGGGTTCCTTTTTGTAATTCCTGAAAGGGATAATTACTTGATGATGAGCATGGAATCGTCCCAAGCCTCGTGCTTTTCGAGGCCGAGGAGGTTCGCCGTCGTTGCTGCGATGTTCGACAGACCCCAGTCGCCTTCCTTGAGGCCGAGCTTGCCGCCAGTGACGTTATCGTAAAGGATGCACGGCACCTTGTTGAGCGTGTGGCTCGTCTTGGCCTTGAAGGAACCGTCCTTGTTGACCTTCGGCATGCCGGTCTTCTTGTCGATTTCGTACATTTCGTCGGCGTTACCGTGGTCAGCCGTGATGATGGCAACACCACCGAGGGCGTCGATCACCGGGAGGAGTCGTGCGAGGCCGATGTCCACAGCTTCGATAGCCATCGTAGCAGCGCGGAAGGAACCGGTGTGGCCCACCATGTCGCCGTTCGGGAAGTTGCAGCGGAGCGTCTGGTACTTCCCGCTCTTCAAGGCTTCGATCATGGCGTCGGTGATTTCGGCAGCCTTCATCCACGGGCGCTGTTCGAACGGAACAACGTCAGATTCGATTTCGAGGTAGGTTTCGCCGTCGAACTTGCTGGAACGGTTACCATTCCAGAAGTAAGTGACGTGGCCGTACTTCTGCGTTTCGGAGCAAGCGAACTGCTTGACGCCCGTTTCAGCGAGCCATTCGCCGCTGGTTTCCTTGATGGCCGGAGGCGGCACGAGGAAGCGGTTCGGGAGCTTGAGGTCGCCGTCGTACTGGAGCATGCCAGCGTAGCAGACGTGCGGGAAGCGCTTGCGGTCAAATTCATTGAAGGATTCTTCTTCGAAGGCGCGAGTGATTTCGATGGCGCGGTCGCCACGGAAGTTGAAGAACACCACGGAGTCGCCATCGTTGATGGTGCCGACCGGAGCGCCGTCCTTTGCAATCACGAACGGCGGGAGGTCCTGGTCAATAGCCTTGGTTTCGCCACGAAGGGTTTCGATAGCCTGCGTAGCGTTGTCGAAGTAGCGGCCTTCGCCGAGCACGTGGGTCTTCCAGCCGAGTTCCACCATCTTCCAGTTAGCGTTGTAACGGTCCATGGTGATCTGCATACGTCCACCGCCAGAAGCGATGCAAACGTCGAATTCCGGAGAGCGGAGTTCGTCGAGGAACTTTTCAAATGGGCCGACGTAATCGAGAGCGGAGGTTTCCGGAACGTCACGACCGTCGAGGAGGATGTGAACGCGAACCTTTTTGACGCCTTCCTTCTTGGCCTGAGCAACCATGGCCTTGAGGTGAGCGATGTTGGAGTGGACGTTACCATCGCTGAAGAGGCCGATGAAGTGGAGAACGGTGTTCTTTTCACGAACGTTGCCGGAAATTTCCTTCCAGGCATCGCGGCCGAAGATGTCGCCGCTGTTGATGGCGTCTGCAACGAGAGCTGCACCCTGGTTGTAAACCTGGCCAGCACCGATGGCGTTGTGGCCGACTTCGGAGTTACCCATGTCTTCGTTGGTCGGCATGCCCACGGCGCGGCCGTGAGCCTTCAGGAGGACGTTCGGGTACATCTTGAAGAGGTTGTCGAGAGTCGGGGTGCGGGCTGCCTTGATGGCGTTGCCTTCGACCTTATCGGTGATACCAAAACCGTCCATCACGATCGTGACAACGGGTCCCTTGATGCCAGGGAAATTGGAAAGCTTCTTGAGCATGTTGTGTCTCCTTGTACACGGCCCTGCATTTGGCCTCTGAAATTAATTCCGAGCACAAATTTAGAAAACACCGGAACCTATTGGTTCCGAGTTTTCCAAAGACACAATGATATGGCGCGCTACTTTTTCTTGCCCTGGTTTGCGACGGCTTCCATCTTGGCTTTGAGAGCTTCCTGGTCACCCAGGTAGTAGTGCTTTACCGGGTTCAAGTTGTCGTCAAACTCGTAAACAAGCGGGGTCGCTGTCGGAATGTTCAGGCCGAGAACTTCTTCCTTGCTCATCTTGTCGAGGTACATCACCAGTGCGCGTAGGGAATTGCCGTGTGCCGCGATCACAATGCGCTTGCCGGCCTTCATTTGAGGCTTGATTTCTTCAAGGTAGTAAGGGATCACGCGGGCAATTGTCGTTTCGAGGCTTTCGTTCTGTGGGAGGAACGATTCATCGACATCGCGGTACATGGCCTGCTTCTTTGCGCTGCGTTCGTCATCATCGGCAAGCACGGGCGGCTTGATGTCAAATGAGCGGCGCCAGATTTTCACTTGATCCTCTCCGAACTTTTCGGCGGCTTCGGACTTGTTCTTGCCCTGCAAGTCCCCGTAGTGGCGTTCGTTCAGTTTCCAGCTCTTTACGACTGGGAGCCAGGCGCGGTCCATTTCATCAAGCATGTGGTTCAGCGTGTGGATGGCGCGTTTCAGGTAAGAGGTGTAGCAGAGGTCGAAATCGTAACCTTCAGCCTTCAAGAGTTGGCCTGCGGCAGCCGCTTCTTCGTGACCCTTTTCGCTGAGGTCTACGTCCATCCATCCCGTAAAGAGGTTCTTCTTGTTCCATTCGCTTTCGCCGTGGCGTACAAGCACGAGTTTAATCATGAGGATTCTCCTATTCTATTTAATCATCACGATTTAATTATAGAAAATAATTTGGTAAAAATTAGAAAGGTCTAATAAAATTAGATTTACATAATAAAGTTAGACAAATCTAATTCAAATTTTATACCATGTTATTCAAAATAAGATGGTGCGAAATAGCTAAATACAAAAAAGACCTCCACGGGGGAGGTCCTTTTAAAGCATTTCCGTGTTTAGACGGCTATTACTTTTTGTAGAAATGCAAGGTCAATTCTACGTCGCCGTTTCCGTCAGGAGTGGTGTTCTTCAGGATCACGAACGCATAGAATCCTACGCCGGTACTCGGCTGGTAGTTCGGAGCGATTGCGACGAAGAATACGTCACCGGCCTTGGTTATGTCCGTAATTGTGGGCTGAAGAGCGCTTTCCTGATAGAGGAAGTCGTCTGTAGTCGGCTGGGCATGATCGTCTTCTGGAAGCCATTCACGGCCCCAGTCGTCAGACTTCGGTTCGCGGGACAAGTTGTCGTAAATTGCAAATTTGATATCCGTTGCGCTGCTGACATTGACTTTACCCTTGCTGTCAACGCGAGTAAAGCAGATATCGCCAGTTTCGGTCTGTGTAATTTCGCCAGTAGCCATATTAATGCACTTGCCATAAGCCGTACTGAACAAGATGGTCATGGTGTCGAGCGGATTTGTCGGAGCAGCTTCGCTTGAAGAAGAGCTTTCCGGAATCTGGCACTTGGCATCTGGACGCGTGAACGGAATGGAATCGAGCGACTTGGAATCGAGATATCCGTCAGTAGCTTCTGCGTAAATCATGAGCTTAAACTGGCCGCACGTGGAATAGCCTGGATCGTCAAGGTTTGTCTGGAGGGCGTATGCGCCAAGATCGACTGTTGTGCGACCGAGCGCATCAACGTCGAGCACATTGCCAATGGAATTGCCTTGTTCATCTCTGAACTCTGCAGAACCCATCATGGCTCCCGTAGCCACGTTGACGACATTTACCGTAACCTTTGTGAAATGGGCTGCGTCCATGTCTTCTACGGAGGATGAGTCGTTTAATTCAAGCCTTAAAACACCGTCGAACTTGACGTAGTTTAGGGATTGTGATGTGATTTCGAGATTTGTAAATAAAATAGCGGTATTTTCGGTGGTGTCTGGTGGTACCCATGCGCTAGAAGATGAACTCTGCGGGCCTGGCGGCTGAATCGGGCCACCTTCGCCACTTTCACCACAAGCAACGAATCCCAATGTGCCTAACGCAATAACCGATGAAAAAAGAAGAGGTGTTGTAAATTTAGAACTCATTGTAATACCCTTTTTAAGTAACCTTTTAGTGAAAAATAAACAAAAATTGTAGAAAACGTACCAGGAAATTAACTTTTTATAATAATACAAAAATGAATTTACATTACTTTATTGGCGCGTATGCGGATGTGATTTAAATTATAATAGTTTTGTAAATAAAACTATACACTAAGCGTTGAGAGAGCGTATAATATCGCGGATTCGGGCGGCTTCTTCGAAGTCGAGGCGGGCGGCTGCTTCCTTCATTTGACGTTCCAGGTCGGCGAGCTTGGACTCGGAGGCTTTGGAAGGTTTGTCGGGATGTGCGCCGGGGACCGCTGCTTTCTTTCGTCTCTCGTCTTTCGTCTTTCGTCTATAATTAGAGGGCTGCAACGGTTCCATCGGACGGATACCCAAATTAGTTTCTAGTTCAGAGTTACTAGTTACTAGAGAATCGTCTTCAATTTCGTTGTCGTCGCCGATATCGCCCAAGGGGTCGATGATTCGCAGGTCTTCTTCGATCTTGCGGGTCACGGACTTTGGCGTGATGTGGTGCTCGGCATTGAATTCCTCTTGCAAGGTACGACGGCGGTTCGTCTCGTCGATGGCTTTTTGCAGACTTTCTGTCATGTTGTCCGCGAACAAAAGCACTGTGCCGTTCACGTTGCGGCTTGCGCGGCCCATCGTCTGGATGAGGCTACGGTAGTTGCGCAAAAAGCCTTCTTTGTCGGCATCGAGAATCGCGACCATGCTCACTTCGGGGAGGTCGAGGCCTTCGCGCAAGAGGTTGATGCCCACGAGCACGTCGTATTCGCCGCTACGCAGTCCGCGGATGAGCTCGTGGCGTTCGAGCGTCTTGATGTCGCTATGGAGGTACTTCGCGCGGACGCCTGCTTCGATGAAAAATTCCGTGAGGTCTTGCGCCATCTTCTTGGTGAGCGTCGTGACGAGCACGCGGTCGCCGTTATTGACGACTTCTTCGATGCGGTACAGGAGCACGTCCATTTGGCCCTGGATCGGGAACAGCTCGATTTTCGGGTCCAAAAGTCCGGTCGGTCGGTTGATCTGTTCCGTGACAACGCCGTTCGTCTTTTTCAGTTCGTAGTCGCCAGGGGTGGCGCTCACAAAAAGCACTTGCTTCGGGTACATGTACTCGAATTCGGCGAAGTTCATCGGGCGGTTGTCGAGAGCACAGGGGAGGCGGAAACCGTATTGCACGAGCGTAGTCTTGCGGGACTTGTCGCCTTCGGCCATGCCGCCCACTTGCGGGATGCTCACGTGCGATTCGTCGATCATCAAGAGCCAATCATCGCCAAAGTAGTCGATAAGCGTAAAGGGGCGGGTGCCCGGAGCGCGGTCTTCGATGATGCGGGAGTAGTTTTCGATGCCGTTACACATGCCTGTTTCGCGGAGCATTTCCATGTCGTAGCGGGTGCGGCTCGAAAGTCGTGCGGATTCTAGCACCTTGCCTTCCTTGTCTAGCTCGGCGAGGCGGTCGGTGAGTTCCATTTGGATGCGTTGCAACATGCCCGCGCGGTTTTCTTCTTTGGTGACAAAGTGTTTCGCAGGGGCGATGGTAAGTTCTTCGACTTCCTTGATAACTTCGCCCGTGACGATGTTGAAGCGGTAAAGGCGGTCGACTTCGTCACCGAAAAGTTCGATGCGCAGCCCGTCTTCGTCGTAGCTCGGGTGCACTTCGATGACGTCGCCGCGGACGCGGAACGAACCTCGGTCGAGGCTAAAGTCATTGCGGGAATACTGGATGTGGACAAGGTCACGCAGAATCTTGTCGCGGTCGTAAACGTTGCCTCGTCTGATGCGGACCATCAAGTCGAAGTATTCGCTCGGGCTTCCCAAACCGTAAATGCAGCTCACGGAAGCGACGATGATGACATCGCGGCGGGTAAGCAGGTTTGCCGTTGCGCGCAGACGGAGCTTGTCGATTTCGTCATTGATGCTTGCGTCTTTTTCGATGAACGTATCCGTGTGCGGGATGTACGCTTCGGGCTGGAAGTAGTCGTAATAGCTGACGAAGTATTCCACCGCGTTGTTCGGGAAGAACGACTTGAATTCTTGGTAAAGCTGGGCGGCGAGCGTCTTGTTGTGCGTGAGGATGAGCGTTGGCTTCCCGACATTCTTGATGACGTTTGCCATGGTGAACGTCTTGCCGGAACCGGTTACGCCGAGAAGCGTCTGGAATTGTTCGCCGTTCTTGAATCCTTCGGTCAATTCTTCAATGGCCTTGGGCTGGTCGCCTGCGGCGCCGTAAGGACTTACGAGGTCAAAATCCGCACGAGTGGGCGCCTGGAACTGCTTGAGTTTTCCGGGCAAGCTCTTGGAAGGCGGTAGCGGTTTCGCTATCGGTTTTGCATACGGATCAGGAGTAATAGTCTTACGTGCGCGAGCCATAACTTAGTAGACAGTAGGAAGTAGACGGTAGACAGGAAAGATAGTAAAAGATTAAAAAATCCTTCCTACTTCCTACATCCTACTTCCTACTATTTTCTACATTTCATTCCATGCTTTGCAATCGAATTCTTGGCACGACGCATCACGGCACTTACAAGAAGGTCGTTGATGTTCCTCTTTTGCGCGAGGAACTGACGGCGCGTTCAATCCGCTGCATTGCACGCGATGGCGTCGAAATTGAAATCGATGTTTACGAAGACTTGCAGGAAGGTGATATCGTTGCCGAAACGGACTTTAACGTGTACGCGATAAAGATTTATGTGCCCAAGAAAAAGCCCGCCGAAGCACCAACGCCCAAGTTCAAAAGCTATTTGTAGTTAGTGCTTTGCAGCACTCGGCTCGGATGTCATGGTGCAAGCACACGACAAAAACGCCTCGGATATAGAAACATGCAGGCATGTTTCTGCATCACTCGGCTCGGACGTCATTGCGAGTCCGTAAGGACGAAGCAATCCACAGAACATTATGCGGTAATTCACAAAAATTTTTGTATGTTCTTTTCATGCAAGAAAAATCATACACTTACATCCTGTTCAATAAACCGCATGGAACATTATATACAGGTGTGACTTCGAATCTCATCAAACGAATGCAGGAGCATAAATCATTGACTTCTGGATTTACTGCAAAATATAATGTTACGCAATTAGGTTATTTCGAAGAGCATACTTCGGTTGTTGATGCGATTGAAAGAGAGAAAAAGATAAAAGCTGGATCTAGAAAGAAGAAAATTGCATTGATTGAATCAATGAATCCTCAATGGAAAGATCTTTTTTCTGAACTCGGTGTATAGATTGCTTTGTGGATTGCTTCGCTTCGCTCGCAATGACGTGCAATGACGTGCAAGTGCATTAAGCCTTTGCATTATTCCCTAATGCAGAGGCTTTCTTTTACGCTGATTTTCTCTTTGCCGAGGAGGTGATGGAGCTTGCAGCGGAAAAGCGGGATGGCGGCGATGGTGCCGAGGGCTACAATCGGGATTGCGATGTAGGCGATTCCGGGTTGGTTGATTTGCGGTCTGAAAAAGAGCCGTAGCATCAGGACAATCCACCAGTGGACAGCGAGAATCACAAGCGCGTTGCGGGAGATGTTTCGCAAGATGCCTTTGGTAATGCGGATGGGAGCAATGTCAGGAATCTTGCTTGCAAGCAGGAATGTGGCTATGAGACCGATAATGCCTGTGATGGAACTTGCAACAAATTGGGGGAGACTTTTGCCCAAGTCGTTGTTCATGATGCTGAAGTTCGGACTCGGCGATTCCAAGAACGCATAGGCGATATAGTTTGCGATTCCGATGGCGGCAACGATGATTGTGTTTTTTGCGGCGTGAGCTGTACTCGCAGAAATGGCGTTGTGGATTTTTTTGATGGGTTCCTTGCAAAGATATCCGCAGCCGAAGAAGAATAAAATCGTGAGGTCGCGCTCGATGCCCAGCGGCAAGTGAAAGTGGCTTTCATTCAGAAGCCAACCGCAAAGGAGTCCTTCTATGGACATCACGGCGAAAAACAGCTTGGGGTTGACTTGCTTTTTGGACATCTCGTGAAGCAGGTAAAAAAGCAAGCTGACGGAATAAAGCGTAAACACGAACCACAGTGGCCCCGCGCCGACTGAAGATTTTCCGGCGATGAAAATCTTAGCGATGTTCCAGTAGATGTATTGCCATGTGTTGTTGATGTCGGGAATCGTGTTCACGACCATCATCGTGGGCGATTTTGGGAACAACGCAAAGTTATAAACAACGGGGTCTAGCGCGAAAAACAGGAATGAAAGGAATAGATAGGGGAGCAACAGGACTTTTGTCTTGTGGGTAAAGTAACTCTTAAAATTTGTGAAACGTTTTGTACTGAATAGAAATCCTGAAATAAAGAAAAATGCGGACATGCGGAGTGCGCTTAAATGATACATTCCAAGGTGCGCGTTCGGGAAATTCTGCTCAATGTGGAACAGGCAAACGAGCAAAAGAACGAATCCCTTGAATTCGTCAATCCAACCGATTCTCGCTTGCCCGTTGTTGCTCATAACAAAGGTCCCTGAGCCTGTCGAAGGGTTAATACCACATTATCTCGTTGCCAATGGTAGTGCTTGGCCCGTGACCAGGGAATACGACGGTCTCTGCCGGGAGCGTAAGGAGCTTTGACTTGATACCACTTACGAGCGCAAATTCGTCACCACCGTAGAGGTCGCTGCGACCGCGGCTTCCTGCGAAAATGATATCGCCTGGAAAAAGGAGCGGAGGAACATTGTCTTGTCCATTTACCTTGCCCGGATTTTCGCAGAAGAAGGCGAGACCGCCCGGAGAATGCCCTGCAACGTGAATCACTTGCAGGCGGATTTCTGCAATTTCGATGATGTCTCCGTCATTCAGGTAATTGCCCAAAGCGGGGGCTAAATCGTTGCAGGGGAGGCCGAACATTTGGGCTTGTTCGTTCTGCACGCCTAAAAGGAATTCGTCGTCTTTGTGCGCTTCGGCCTTGACGCCAAAAGTGCGTTCTGCAAATGCGTTCCCGAGGACATGATCCAAGTGTAGATGCGTATTCAAAACACGCACGACTTTCAAATTTTTGCTTTTGAGGTAATCCGTGAGTGCAGCCTGCTCGTGTGCATTGCTCACGCTCGGGTCTATCAGGATGGCTTCGCCCTTGCTGTTGCTCAGGATGTAGCAGTTCACTCCGAATGGATTGAATACAAATTGCTTTATTTCCATAATAAACCCTTAATGTTTCCTATGGCGATTGCGTAAGCGGCGCTGGATGCGGCGTTCCCGTTTGAGAGTGTCCATTGAGACTGTGTGGAGTATGTCAATAACGCGTTCGCGGGCATAGGACTTGTTCAATTTTTTGTGCGTTACGTAGTCTAATAGGCACACGCATAAAAGTAACAATCCGACAAAAATCGAGAGCGAAATCGGCCAAAGATGGACGGTGAATTTAGCTGCAACGAGACCGAACGCGGGCGGCATCAAAATTGAACCGATGTAGGAACCGGCTAGCTGGATGCTGATGGCTTGACTTGAAAGCGATTCCCCAAAACGTGCGGGGGTCGCATGGATCAGTGAAGGATAAACGGGAGCGCAACCGAGTCCGAGCAGACAAATGCAGGCGGGCTGCAAGTTTAGCGGAAGCGGGATTGAAAGAATGAGGCATCCCACAGAGACAATGAAAATCCCAGCGTATATCAGGCGGTGGTCGGTAAACTTAATCGCAAAGAAACCGCTCGCAATACGGCCAATCATCACGGATGCAAACATTAGCGAGACGATGAATGCTCCGATTTCGGGCTTGAATCCGCAGGCGATGAGATAGGTGCCGCACCAAAGGCTTGTCGAAATTTCGAGTGCCGAATAAAAGAAGAACGTGAGGAACGAAAGCTTCATTCCCGGGACGCGGAGCGCCTCGCGGATGCTGATGTGCGGCGCATTGTTGCTGTCGGGGGCTGCGGTTCTCGGCGCATTTTCTGGGTTCGCGACTTTCGCATTTCCAGGAACGGTGCTTCCAGAACTTGCCGGAATGGTGACGTTTTCCGAGAGTCCTCCGCGCGCTTCCGCTCTTTTCCACAGCGGGAGAGAAATTAGAATCAGTACGAATATTGCGGCGAGGGCGATGGCGACGTATTCGTATGCCCCACGCCAACCGCCACCGGTCAAAATCGAGAACGAAAGGAGTGATGGCCCGAGCGTTGCTCCGATGCCCCAGCTTGCATGCAGCCAGTTCGTGTGCTTGGATTCCAGATAAATGGCGGCGAAGTTGTTCATCGCCACATCGACGGCACCTGCGCCAATGCCCATCGGGATGGCACAAAGGCAAAGGATGTTGAACGAGTCCGCCAATCCGTAACCGACAGAGGCCATTGCGGTAAGCGCAATGCTGTAGGCAACGAGCTTTCCGGTGCCTAAAATGCGGAGAACTTTCGGTGTGCAAAGGCTAGAGACGATTGTCCCAAGCGATGCGATAATGGAAAGAATGCCCGCCGCAGAAATCGGCGTTTGAAGGTCTAGATGCATTAAGGGCCAAGCCGCCCCAAGAATGGTGTCGGGGAGACCTAGCCCAATAAATGCAACGTATATGACAACGAGGAGGAAAATAACTTATTCCTTCACGCTCCAGGTCGTGCCTTCCTTAGAGTCCTTGATCACGATGTTCATCGCGGCAAGTTCATCGCGGATGCGGTCGCTTTCGGCCCAGTTCTTGTTGGCGCGTGCTTCCTTGCGGGCTGCGATCAAAGCTTCGATCTTAGCGGTATCGATGTTGTCGTTTGCGCCCTTCTTGGCGTATTCTTCGCGCGGCTGGTCGAGCTTGAGACCAAAGATCTTGTCAAAGTCAGCCACGAGTGCTGCCTTTTCGCCGTCATCGATGTCGCTCTTGAGCATCGTGTTCAAAATGCCGAGTGCGCGAGGCATGTTGAGGTCGTCGCCGATGGCGTCCTTGAATTCAGCCTGGAAAGCCTTGGCTGCTTCGCTTGTGATGGCGGTTGCCTTGCCAATTAGCGGGTCCGTCTTCTTGTGCAAGCTCTTAAAGGCTTCCTTGGCGCCGGTGAGGGCTTCCCAAGTGAAGTTCAGGTAGTTGCGGTAGTGGCTGCCGAGTGCAAAGTAGCGGTAGTCGAGCGGGTTGAATCCGCGTTCCATGAGGAGCGTGACGGTCAAGAATTCGCCACTGGACTTACTCATCTTGCCAAACTTAGTCTCGGTCGTGCCGTCTTCAAGCTTTTCTTCGCTTGCAGTGCGGAGAAATTCACCGTGCATCCAGAAGCGGCTGAACGGAACGCCGTTCGCGCATTCGCTCTGGGCGATTTCGTTCGTGTGGTGCACACGGATATGGTCCGTGCCGCCGCAGTGGATATCGAGCGTCGGACCGTTGTACTTCATAGCCATGGCGGAGCATTCGATGTGCCAACCCGGGAAACCAACGCCCCACGGGCTATCCCATTCCATGGCGCGCTTCTTGTCGGTTGGGCTGAACTTCCAGAGAGCAAAGTCGGTGGCGTTCTTCTTTTCGCCCATGTCGATGCGGCTACCCTTGCGGAGGTTTTCCACGTCGAGGCGGGCAAAGTCGGCGTAGCGCGGGAACTTGAGGCTGTCGAAGTAGATGCCGTCCGAAGTGCGGTAGGTAAAGCCCTTTTCTTCGAGCGTCTTTACCAAGTCAATCTGTTCCTTGATGTGGTCGGTGGCGCGGGTCCAGCGGGTCGGTTCCTGGATGTTTAAACGGTGCCAGTCGGCCATGAAAGCGTCGGTGTAGAACTTGGCGATGTCCCAGACGGACTTGCCTTCGCGTTTTGCGCCCTTTTCCATTTTGTCGTCGCCGGTATCGCCATCGCTCGTGAGGTGGCCCACGTCAGTGATGTTCACGATGTGGTTGACCTTGTAGCCGTAGTAGTTGAGCGTACGGACCAAAAAGTCTTCAAAAATGTAAGTGCGGAGGTTGCCGATGTGGGCAAAGTGGTACACCGTCGGGCCACAACAGTACATACGCACGGCGGGAACGCCTTCGGGAAGAGTGAACAGTTCTTTCTTGCGTGATGCGGTGTTGTAGAATTGAAGTGCCATAAAGCCTCCGGTTAATGCGGCGCAACATGCGCCAAACATGCTAATGCGCGAGGCAATTTAGAAATTTTTACAAGGGGCGGCAATTGTGCAGGACCAATAACCAGCTATAGGATTTATTAAACCCTGTTGTGTTGACTTCAACAGAAATTGCGTGGCGACAAGGTCTATTTTGGAGTATGGAATTTATATTAAGAAAAAATGGAGTGTTCTATGAAATTATTGAAATTGTCTGCGGTCGCGGTCTCTGCGGCTTTGGGCTTTGTGGCTTGTGGTGATGATAATGGTTTAAATGGACTTACGCCTGTGGAAACGTCCTCAAGCAGTGAGGCTTTGGGCGGTGAAGTGTCCAGTTCGAGCAGTGATGCTCTAGGACCCGAAATTTCCAGCTCTAGCGATGCCGTTCCTGGCATTGAATCGTCGAGTTCTGGCAATGGCAATCCTGGCGGTGAAATTTCCAGTTCGAGTGATGCTGTCCCTGGTGTAGAATCTTCTAGTTCTGGCAATGGCAATCCTGGTCACGATTTATCCAGCTCTAGCAACGTCGTTCCCGGCAGTTCTACTTCAGGTGATGATGAATCTGACTTGGAAGATTCGAGGAACTTGGATGGAACGCAAATTCTCTTGAAACTTGCAGGGACTACGGCGACTGTCGAAAATAACAATGGCTGTGTTGACGTCGCGGATAAAAGTGCAACAATCACTTGCCCGGGTGCGTATTACGTGACTGGCGAATCGTCTGATTTCCAGGTGGTGGTGAATACTCCGGCTACAGAAAACGAGGGCAATACGGGAATTTATCTGTACAACGCGACCATCAAGAGTTCGAACGCTCCGATTCTTGTGAAAAATGCGGACAAG
Source organism: Fibrobacter sp. UWB4 (assembly GCF_002210345.1). Lineage (NCBI taxonomy): Bacteria > Pseudomonadati > Fibrobacterota > Fibrobacteria > Fibrobacterales > Fibrobacteraceae > Fibrobacter > Fibrobacter sp. UWB4. The sequence goes on from NZ_MWQI01000006.1 coordinate 106,318, forward strand.
ACGGTCCTTCATCTGGTCAAGGGTACGACCAATCTTGTTGAAGACGGTAGCGGAAATCATTTGTTTACAAAGGTCAATGGCGCCCAGGATACGGCAAAGGCTGCCATTTATTCCAGGGACGATTTGAACATCAAGGGTGCAGGTTCCTTGACTGTCAAGGGCAAGTTCAGAAATGGCATCCAGTGCAGTAACGATCTTAAAATCAAGAATGGCAACATTACAGTTGAAGCCGAAGAAAACGCCATCAAGGGCAAGGGCAGTCTCCAGATTTCTGGCGGTACGCTGAATCTCACGGCCAAGAAGGGCGATGGTCTCGAAAGCGACGAATGTGAAGAAGGCCCAGATGGCAAGTGCAAATCCTTCATCGAAGGTAAGGGCATTGTCGATATTCGCGGTGGTAACATCACTATCAAGGCGGGTGACGACGGTATCGATGCCGCAAACTTCGTTGTTGTGAGTGATTCCACCGAGGCCGCTACCGTCAAGGTGAAATCGACGGGCAAGGGCATGGTGGCCGAAAAATTTATTTATGTCAACGGCGGTACCATTAACGTGGAAGCTGAAGACGATGCATTGCATACAAAATATAAGGTTTTTATGAATGCCGGAGATGTGACCGTTTCTTCGAAGGACGATGGTATCCATGCGGATTCAGCTTTGCATTTGAAAGGTTCGACAATCAATGTCATCACGGCTTCCGAAGGTCTTGAAGCTTACAAGATTTTTGCAGAAGGTGGCATAACCTCGACATTTGCAACCAATGACGGCTGGAACGGTGCTGGTGGCGCTAAGGAAAATTCTGGCGGTTATTCCATGTTTAGCGAGAGCAGTGGCCATATTGTCGTGAGCGGTGGTTACCATTACATCAGCGCTAAGGGAAGTATGATTGATGTTTTCGATGCGAACGGTTCTGGAAAGCAGACCGGTGGCGTGTTGATTCTTGAAATTACTGGTCAGAGCTACGAGTCCGGCATGGGCGGTGGCGGCGGTGGCTGGGGCGGCGGTTTCCCTGGTGGTGGTGGCTTCCCCGGCGGTGGCATGGGTGGTGGAGGATGCTCTTCCAACATGGCCGGAGGCCTTATTGATACGGATACTGGTTTCGAAATAACCGGCGGTGTCCTCCTTGCGTTTGGCGACTTTTCGACAGACATTCCCAAGTGCGCCTCTATGGCCTACACAAACGAAAACTTCTATGGTTCCGATAAGGCCGCTTTCAAGCCGCAATACAAGGGCAATACGATTCTTTACGGTGGTGAAGTGACTGCTGTTGGTCAGATGCAGACCAGTGGAATGAAGGAACTGAAGTTCCCGAACGGCGTGGTCTACATGTACAAGTAGTTTTTGATCTTAAAAATTTAAAGGCTTCTTCCTGAAAAATGGAGGAAGCCTTTTTTTAGTTTGTAAATAAAAAGTGATGATAAATTTGTTGCGTTGCTTTGATTTTGTTTGTATTTTTATTTCATGCATCTGGAAAGAATGGTGTGAAGTATACTTCAACAGATATGGATAATCTATTTAAGTGTTGGGGGCTTTAATGAAAAGAGAAATTTTTTGTATTGCTGTTGGCCTAGTTTTGTGCTCTTGTACAGATCGAGAAGCCTTGTCTCAATATGAGCCTATGTTTTTGAATGAAACCGATGCACGTGTTTTATTTGTGTATGGTTCTTTTGAAGATGGTGCGAAAAGTTTGGATTCTGTACAGATAATGTCTGGTGATACACTTTTTTGTGTTGCAGGAAAAAAATTTCCTTGGTTGGATGAAAAAGGTTTAAATCAAGGTGATGGTTCGTTATATGATGTTCGCCTTGTGTTTAAAAAGGATCCAGAAATGTGTTTGGATTTTGAAGGAAATGAAAAAATATCAAATGATATTAGAACGTTTTCTTCATATGAAAATATAGGGTTGTGCTATTTCTGTGCTAATCGAGCTGAAGTAACACCTTATGGTATGCTCTATCGCATAAACGAAGACTTGCTTAAACAGGCAAAACCTTGCGAATAAATTTTTGCAAAAATTTAAAAAAAGGCTGCTTTTATAGCAGCCTTTTCAGTCCTTCGATATTGCGAATGACGATCGCTCCGCGCTTGATTTCCACAAGACCTTTGGCCGCGAATTCCTTGAGCATGCGGGCGACCACTTCTCGGGCGGAGTTCACGTCTCGCGCAATTTCTTCTTGCGTCTTTTTAATCTCGGTTTTGCCTGTGCTTTTGTATGCGTCAAAAAGGTAAGAGGCGAGGCGCTGGTCAAATCGCTTGAACAGCATCTGCTGAATGGCCCAAATTGTCTGTGAATAGCGTTCCGTTTCGCGTTCAAAAACGAAGGAGCGCACGTGGATGTTGGTGTCCATCAGCTTGGCGCAAACGGAGGACGGAATGACGAGTACAGTTGTATCTTCTTCGGCGGTGACGATTGCTTCAAACGTGAGCTGGTGGATCACGCACGAGGCTGTCGAAACGCAAAATTCGTTCGAGTGCGCACGGTAAAGCGTGACTTCCCGACCTTCATCCGAGATGAGGCTCACGCGAATGCCTCCGCTCAAAATGAGGATGATCCCGAGGCATGCGGAACTGTTGCTGCTGACAATCTGGTCTTTGTTGAAATGCTTTGTCAACGCGCGCTGTGAAACTAACGCTTTTTCTTCAAGCGAAAGCTTTTCCCAAAATGGAATTTTCTTGACAATTTGACTAATCGGTTCGACCATAACGTGCTCCCTCTAGAGGGAATATATAAAATCATTTTGTTTGTCATTCCCGGCTTGACCGGGAATCTCCTTTTTTAAAGGAGTAGGAAGTGTGCTGTGATTGGAATGCTTATGCATAAAATGCCCGCGCACTCGGACTCTGCTTACTTCGGCTTGCTCAGTACAGGCCATACAGACGGTGGCGGGCTTGGTTTGATTGAATGGGAGAATAGAAATTATATCATCTTTACGATTTGGTCTTTCGGGCGGACGCCGACGGCAGAATTCGTGACCTTGCCATTTTTCATGACGACGAGCATGGGGATGCTTGTCACGCGGAACATCGCGGCGAGATCCCCCTCTTCATCGACGTTGACCTTGCCGACCTTGACCTTGTCCTTATATTCCTCGGCGATTTCCGAGATGGTGGGCGAGAGCATACGGCATGGGCCGCACCAGCTTGCCCAGAAATCTATCAGAACGGGCTTGTCGGATTTGAGGACTTCTTGTTCAAAGTTTTCTCTAGTGATTTTTAATTCAGCCATTGTTTTACCTTTCCTTTTTTTTGTTTTTATTTTAAACTCTTCTCTGGGGTTCATCCCCTCTTTACACCTATATTTTAGATAATCACAAGGCTTTAAACTGTGACTAGGTCACATTAACGAAAAAAATTTTTGGGGATATAAAAAAAGTCGCGATTTATTTCGCGACCTTTATCAGAGTTGTCATCCCCGTCGATGAACGGGGATCTCCATTACTTGATGGCGATTCGTTTGGTAAGTTTTGTTATTCCTTGACGAACGCGAACAACGTATAATCCTTCTGGAATTGATGAAAGCTCTATGTTGCCTTTGACATTCTTTGTGCTGAATACGAGGTGACCCTGCATGTCGAATATGTCGATCTTCGCGGCAGTCTTCGAAGCCAAACCTGTTACGAACAATGTGCGTCCGGCAAGGTGTATGGAAATGTTGTTTGCAGAAACACTCGGTTTGATTGCGATTAAAGAATCTCCACAGTTGTCTGTTTTGCAATCTTTAGGCGGGTTGAGCACTGAATCTGGGTAGGGCGTTTTGACTTCAGAAGCGGGGTGTGCTTTGAGGCTTGCCATGACGCTGTCATATGCGGGCTTTGGGTTGTATTGCTTGTCAAAGAGAAGCCCTTCGGTCTTGCCTTGCTGTTCGTCGAGCCAGCTGTGCGCATCGGTCAATCCCCAGATCACGAATTCACCCATGTTCGGTTCTTCGAGGAACACGTCCATGAATTGGCGGTACAAATGCCCCTGCTTGGCGTAGTCGGCTTCGGTGAGCTTGCCGGCCGAACCCTTCGGGAATCCGATGTCGAGTTCGGTGATGTTGAGTGTCACGTTGAGTTCAGCTAGTGCCTTGGCGAGGGCGCGCACGTTTTGCGGTGTCGTTTCGTGTGCGATTTCGATGTGCGTCTGGGTGCCTACGCAAGTAATTGGAATGCCATTAGCTTTCCAGCGCTTGACCTGTTCCACGACAAAGCTTGCCTTGGAACCTTCGCGGAGTCCCCATTCGATGGAATAGTCGTTGTAGCAGAGTTCTGCATCCGGGTCTGCTTCGTGTGCCCAGACAAATGCGGAGTCCAGAAATTCTGCGCCGATGCCCTCGTACCACACGGAGTTTGTCGAACGCCAGTCGGCATTGTAATCGTCGTTGACGGCTTCGTTGACTACATCCCATTCGGCAATTTGGCCTTTCCAGTGGCTGACAACTTTAGTGATGTGGTTCTTGAGGACGGCGAGCAGCTTTTCTTTTTGGCCTTTATAATCATTCACCCAGTTTGCGACTTGGCTATGCCAGGCGAGAGCGTGTCCGCGAACGCGGAGACCATTTGCCTGTGCGTATTTGACCATCTTGTCACCCTTTTCGAAGTTGAACTCGTCTTCCTTGGGTTCGGTGGCGTCGAACTTCATTTCGTTTTCGGCGACGACGACGTTGAATTGCGTCTTGTGTATTTCTTCGAATTCCGGTTCTATAGCGTCGTTGAACCATTCGCTGTTCAAGATGGTGCCGATAAAGCGGCCGCGCTCCTTGGCGAGCTGCCGGATGGTTTCGTCGGCGGCGTTGGCGTTCATAAAGCCTGCGCCAATAATTGCGGCGCCGAGTGCAATACGTGACAAAGAATGAATCTTTTTCATTATATATCCCTCTATCAACCCATTTGCACCAACCCGAAAGATATATAAAACATTCACGAAAGTCAAATAAAAAGGGATCAGGAAAAATCCTGGTCCCTGGTCCATTAAGAGGTGAAATCTATTTTATGGAAACCTTTTGTGTTAAATTCGAGAATCCGCTTTGCACTCGTACCACGTAAAGGCCTTCGGCTATTGTAGTGAGGTCAAAGACGCCCTTGTTGTTTTCTGTGCTAAAGACTGGGCGGCCCTGCATGTCGAAAATGTCCACCTTGGCAGTCTTCGAAGTAAATCCGGTCACGAACAGCGTGCGTCCGGCAACATGCAAAGAAAGGCTGCTCGGTGCGATGAATGGCTTGATGGCGTCTGTCGTATCCTTTTTCGTTGAATCCTTCTTGCTGGAGTCTTGAACAACGGTGTCTTTCTTGGCTGTATCTTTGGGCGGTTCGTAAGTCTGGAGTCTCACCAAGATGCTATCGAATGCGGGCTTCGGCTTCAAGTTGTCGTCATAGATAAGGCCTTTTTGCCTGTTTAGGCCGCCAAGCCAGCTCCATTTGTCAGAAACGCCCCAAATCAGGTACGTGTCCGCATTCGGTTCCTCGAGGATAATGTCGAGGTATTGACGGAAAGTTTGTCCTTGGCGCTGAAGGTCTCTTTGGCTGACGTTGATGCCGCTCTTGAATCCGATATCAAGTTCGGTAATTTTCAGCTTGACGTTAAGTTTTGCAAGTTCCTTGGCGAGAGAGCGGAGGCTGTCCGGCGAACCGATAAAGTGCTTGTCGGTGGTGGTGTCTTCCACGTGCGTCTGGGAACCCACGCAATGGATAGGAATGCCGTTTGCAACCCAGCGCTTCACTTGTTCCAGCAAGAACCCTGCCTTGGCTTTGGGGTTGATGCCTTGTTCGAGATTGTAGTCGTTGTAGCAGAGTTCTGCATCCGGGTCCACAGCGTGCGTCCAAACGAATGCGGAGTCGATAAATTCAGGACCGATACCCTGGTACCAGACGGAACCGGTGCGCCACTGGGGTTCGTTGTTGCTGATGGCTTCGTTCACCACGTCCCATTCGGCGACTTGACCTTTCCAGTGGCTGACAACCTTTTCGATGTGGTTCTTGAGAACGGCGAGCAATTTCTTTTTATCGTTCTTGTAGTTGTTTACCCAGCCCGGAACTTGGCTGTGCCAGGCGAGGGCGTGGCCACGGACGCGCATTCCGTTTTGTTTGGCGTACTTGACCATCTTATCGCCGTTGTTGTAATTGAACCTTCCTTCTTGCGGTTCGGTCGCGTCAAACTTCATCTCGTTTTCGGCAACGACAATGTTGAACTGTTGCTTGTGAATCTGTTCGTAATTTCCAGGAAGTCCGCCGCTGAACCACTGTGAGTTCAGAATGGCGCCGATGTAGATTCCGTTTTTATCGGCTAGGGATCTAAGGGTTTCATCTGCGGCGAAGGCGTTTGCCAAACCTGCGCCAAGTAGGGCCGTGCTAAGCACAAGACCCGCAAAAGCGTGAGTCTTTTTCATCTTTTGTACTCCTTTTAACCCTAATCCTAATGAGTACCCAATATTGTTTAAGATAAACAAAAAGTAAACTAAAAGATGTAAAGAAAAATATGCAAGGGAGATTGTTTATTTTAGGGGGCTAAAATAAATCGAAATCGTCAAATTTTTTCGTTTAGGGGGCGAAATAAAATCTGTTGAACATCTCCTTTTTAAAAATGAATATCTTTTTATCTGTAAAAGTTTAAGCTGGAGGTTCACATGTCCCGTTCCTTGAAGATTTCCCTCGCCTTGTCGGTTGCGTTTGCCGCATCTGCATTGCTTTCTGCCTGTGAAAAGCAGGAAGCCCAGCAGTCTAAGACCCAGGCTGCGCCGGTTGCCGAAGTGGCTCAACAACAGTCCAAGTCCGTCGTGGTTTACTTCTCCCAGACGGGTGCGACTAAAAAGCTGGCTCAGATTTTTAAGGAAGCCCGCAATGCCGATGAAGTCGAACTCCAGCTTGTAAAGCCGTTCCCTTCGACATACGATAGCACGATTGCCGAAGTACGTGCCGAACGCGAAAGCAAGCAGTGGCCCGCTCTCGTGAATGCAAAGGTGGAACTCGCCAAGTACGATACCGTGTTCCTCGGTTATCCGATTATGTTCGGAACTTTCACTCCGCCGATTTACACATTCCTTGACGCAAACGATTTGAGCGGCAAGGTCGTAGTGCCGTTCTGCACTTACGGTAGCGGTGGTCGCAAGGCGAGCGCTAGCGAACTTAAGACTCTTGAACCGAATGCCAATGTGACTATCGCTTATGGAATTTCCAACAAGCGAGTCAATGCCGAAGGCGGTGTTGAAAAGGCTAAGGAAGAAGTCGCGACATTCTTTGCAAATCTCGAAACGGGTAAGACCGAAGAGATGCTTGCCGGTGGCTTCTCGGAACAGCGCCCGCTCACGGCTGAAGATTCAGCCGTGTTTGCCGCAGCTACCAAGGATTACGCCTACTTGGGTCTGAAGCCGCTCAGCGTCTCAACGCAGGTTGTTGCTGGAATGAACTACCTCTTTGTTTGTGAAATGAAGGCTTTTGGTGGGCCGGCAACGCAGACGAACGTCAAGATTTTCAAACCGCTTCCGGGCCATGGTGAACCGGAAATGATCGTCGTCGAAAAGTAAATCATAACGTCATGCCCGACTTGATCGGGCATCTCCCTTAAAATTCTTGAATATGAATTATCTATCATCTGCTCTTGTAATAGCCCTCATCGCGTCCAGCGCATCTCTTGCCGCCCCCAAAGCAAAAAAGCAGGAACTCAAGGACCCGCGTGATAAGCAAAAGTACCGCCTTGTCAAAATCGAAGACCGCACTTGGATGGCCGACAACTTGAACTACAAAATGCCGGGCAGCACTTGCTATAGGGAAGATGACGATAACTGCATGGTCTACGGGCGCCTCTACACTTGGGATGCGGCAAAGTCCGCTTGCCCTGCCGGGTTCCGTTTGCCAACAAACGAAGATTTCGAAAGCTTGTGGAAAGCAGCCGGAGCCGACTTCAATGCCGGCTATTTGATCAAGGCGAATTACGGATGGTCTGGTGAAACGAACGGAAACGATACGCTCAAATTCAGCGCTATGCCATCCGGCAACATGTTCGATGACGGCACTTATGGCAACGAAAGCAAGTTCGCGTTCTTCTGGAGCGCAAACACCGAAGCGAATGAAGCTTCGGTGTGGTATCTTTCGTCAAAGTCGATGGGCTTTAGCTATATGATGAAGCCGAAAGCGTTCGGATTCTCAGTCCGCTGCGTACAGTAAACGGATAGAAAATGTTATACCAATCTGTTTATTCTAGGCAAAACAGGGGCAAAATCGTTTACATTCGACCGATTGCAAATTGCCCAAACAGAAAAGTGCAACATCTTCTTTCAAAATAGTGTATATTTGCGCAGTGGTTCGTTTGGCTCTGTCGGGCTAAACTGTACACTTGTGCCCGGCTAGCAAAAAATCCTCAATCCGTAAGCCCTTCCAAAACTGTTTTTCGGCTGCATGACCGTAGTTTTTAGGCTATTTCGGCAGGTTCCGACTTCGCAGCGTTTCCGTAGCTATACGGCCTGGCCTAACAGAGCCGAAGGGTCATTTTCGCAGCTTTTTCGCAGTTTCGACCCAAAAGTACGGCCTGGCCCGACAGAGCCTTTTATGCTACTGCTCAAATATACACTCTTTGGAGGACTCTGTCAAGCTAAATCGTATTTTTTCATAAAAATTGCGTTTCCGCGGCATGTTTTTCGCTTTTCAACTGCGGTTACGACAGTAAACCTATCTAGTCTTATAGCATTATTTATCTTTTTTTCAGTACCCGGATTCAATTCTGTTGATTACAATTCTGTTTTGCCTTTTCCATTCGCTGCCTCATGGATTATCCCGAACAAGAAATGTCCCTTTTTTGCGCTCAAAAATGTATTTTTAACTCTAGAAAGGCTTTTCCTATTATATGCGCAAATAAATTAATGGTAAAATAATGAAGAAGTTTCTGATTTTTGCAATTTTGTTGGCTCTTTACGGCTGCACATCGGATGACCCTTCCGAAATTGTCAAGCCTGAACCTGTAGAAATTCATTGGTCACTTTCGGGCACCTTCGGTAACGCCACTGTAGATTCTGCCAAGGCTGATACGGAACTGCCGCGAATGGTAAAACGTACAGGCACGTCCACAATGCATCTGGATGGTTTCGATACCGCCTATTTCGATAAGAAAATCTCGCTACGCCACCTACAGGTCAGTGCTGGTGACGAAGTTGACATCGATGACAATGGCAATTTCACTTTTGACAACCAGACCGTATTCGGATTGTGCGAGAACACGAACTCCATCAAGATTATCCCGAAAGCCAAGGAAAACGTAACACTCCGGCCATCGGCCATCATTCTTTATTCTTATATCGACGGTTACTACCAGTACCAATAAACGAATTTGAGTGACATATGAAAAAAGTTCTTTTTTTGATTTTTTTATGCGCATGGATTGCTGGGTGTAGCGACTCCTCGTCAACGTTCCCTTCAGAAAATCCGAAAGAATCTATACAGCCTATTGAACGTGCCGATTCGCTTTACGTAAAAATCCTCCATTATAACGGAACGGACAAAATCTACGAACTCGCCGCGTATCAGGATTCCTATCTCTTCAACGGGGAACTTGGCGATGGCGACCATTATACCATTGAACGAAACTTCTATATCGACACCGTCGTTTTCGATGTTTCTCCAAGATTCCACCAATGTAAAGATTCAAGTTCCTTGACATACAAGATTGACGGCAAAAAGGTCGAGACGGTCGAATCGAAATGGGGGAGACAGGCGCTTCCTCTGCCTGACGAAGAAAAGCACACCGTCGAAATCTCGACAGAGTCGACCTGTAACCAGATGACGGTCACGTTCGATATCGTCCCTTCCGAAAAGTCTGGAAAAATATTCAAGCATACCGACCGTTTTTACCTGAGCTTTTCCCCGAGGATAAACTCTTATCCTTACAAGAATGGTTCCCTGTTCCTCACCATAACGCCCAGCGTGGCACCGCAATACTTCGAAGGCGACACGACGCTCTCACGATGCAAGCTGGTGAGTGGCGAAGACAGCCTCATCATTCCCATGACATTCGATAAGTACAAGAAACGTCTGGGAACTCTCGCCCACATAAACGCGGACAGTGTCACGCTCACTTCGTTTACGGATGCGCATAAGGATTTCTCGCTTGCCTGCGCCCTATATTACCAGTCATGGAAAGTCCCGGCCAAGGTCGATTCGGTACAATACTTCCAGGCATTCCCTGTTTCCTTCAAGAAGACCATCGAAGAGCCCTACATTGGCGAACGCAACGGGAAAATTGATATCTTGCGCGAAAGCGATTTGCTGTCTTACCTTGTAATAATTCGCGCCCATAAAAGGGGAACCGACGAGGTTGTGCACAAGATATACTACGATTACATCCAGGACACCCTTCGTGTTGGCACAAACTGGTACCTTCCTCAAGATTCCCTCGGCTGTCTGGTTGACATAGATTCCATATACGCCTATACACTGCCCTATGTGCTGGCAACTCCGGAGTCGTACAAAATATGGGATTATCTCCATTCGAAATACGCTATAAGCTGTCTGGACGGCAAATGGTGCTCCGAAGACGCCGATATGAAACAAGACTTTGACACGACTCTCGCGAAGCTTTTTACCAAGTATGACGGAATGGATTCGCACACATGGATGTCTGCGTTTGCATGGGAGAGAGACCCTCCCGGCCCCTGTAACTTGCCAAAGTCCAGTTCCAGCTTCAAGAAAGCCGAAAGCAGTTCGAGTTCGGCCTTAGAGAAATGCACCGATGACAATCTCGGAAAAATGGTCGTAGATGAAGACTCGTCAATCTATGTCTGCGAAAACGGGAAATGGCGTGATGCGGAATATACGGAAATGGAGATAATGAAATCCTGCACAAAGGCGAACGATAAGGAACGCTACGAGAAGAAGTCAAAATACAGGACTTCTAATGGAATGCTTATATGCAAGAATTCCATGTGGTATGCGGTAACGATATACGATGACGATATCACGGACTATACCAATCCCGATATTGCATACAGGACATTCGTGGATACGCGGGACAATCATTCCTACAAGATTGTCGATATCGGGACGCAGACCTGGTTTGCCGAAAATCTGGCGTACACCAATGATACTTTGTCTGGAGCCTCTTGCTATGAAGACAATCCGAAGAACTGTAAGATAGGAGGAGTGCAATACTTGTGGAGTACCGCAATGAACTTGCCCTCTAAATACCAGACTGAGCTGGCGACGGAAATCTTGAAGGAGCCCGTGCAGGGGCTTTGTCCTGACGGATGGAGGATTCCAAACAAGGAAGATTGGGATATCTTGACCGAGTACGCCCAGAATAACAGCAAGGCAGAATCATCGTCAGACGCCCTGAAGGCCAAGAATGCCTGGAATTTTGATGATTACGACGACATTTCTGATGAATTCGGTTTTTCCGCCATTCCGGCTTCTGAAAATGGCGACGCCTATTTTGCCTCTTCTACAGAAACGAATGATCCCAAGAAGGGTGTTTTCGACTGGGGCATGTCTACATTCGAGCCATATCCTTCGAGAGGATACTCGTTTATGTACGACACGAAATATCTAGTCCGCTGCGTTAAGGACAAGGAATAGATTTCCTGCCATGCCGACCTTCACAAAATACATCCAGAACGAGGAACACTACTCCGAGGTGATTTCGCGTATCGCGAAGGTCCGCAATACGCTGTGGATCGGTACGGCCGATATCAAGGATGTCTATGTGAAGCAGGATGGCGACGCGATTCCCCTGTTGGGGCAACTCGCTGGCCTCTTGAAACGCGGGGCGTTCCGCGGCAACGTCCACCGAGAATGTTGGCCGCTTCTTCGGTAAGCTTAACTCCCAAAATGCGGGCGCTGCGCATGAGAATCTTGACGATGTCCTTTTCGTTGTAAAGTTCCAGGCGGTACTGGAGTCCAAAGCGGTCACGGAGCGGCCCTGTCAAGAGTCCGCTGCGGGTTGTGGCGCCGACAAGTGTAAAGTGCTTGAGCGGAAGGTTCACGCTCCTTGCCGCAGGGCCAGAGTCGAGCATGATGTCGAGCCTGAAATCTTCCATGGCGGGGTAGAGATATTCTTCGACGACGCGATTCAGGCGGTGGATTTCGTCGATGAACAGGATGTCGTTTTCTTGCAGGCTTGTGAGCAGCCCGGCGAGGTCGCTTGCCTTTTCGAGGACGGGTCCGCTCGTAATGTGGATGTTCACGCCCATTTCTTTCGCGATGATGCTCGAAAGCGTCGTCTTGCCCAAGCCCGGAGGGCCTGCAAAAAGGCAATGGTCGAGTGAGTCGCCGCGGTGCTTTGCCGCTTCGATGGCGATGGATAGGCTTTCCTTGATATCGTCCTGACCCGTAAATTCGCTCAGGCTTGGCGGTCGCAAGTTGCGGTCGGAATCGCTTTCGTCAAAAGAGCATTTCTGCGGTGAAATAATGCGTTGATCGTCCATATTCTAGTTCTTGGTCAATGGTCAGTAGTCAATGGTCTATCGTCTAATTACAAATTACAAATACTTGAGAGCTTCCGGGATAAGAGCTGCCGCGTCCGCGCTGTCGCCGAGAACTTCGACCGCTTTGACCACAGCCTTTTCTGCTGCCGGATCCTTGACCCCAAGCGTATGCAGAGCCAAAACCGCTTCCAACTTTGCCCCGGTTAGCGCTCCGATGCTCGTGATACCGCTCCCTTCGACATCGCCCAGCGATTGCAACATTACGCCAGCTTTTTCCTTGAGCGTCAGCGTCATCTGCTCGCATGTCTTTTTGCCAAGCCCCTTGATTTTGCTGAGGGCAGCCTTGTTGTCGCTAGCAATCATGTTCAAAAGATCGGCGGGCGTGCTTCCGCTCAAAATCCGTTGGGCAAGCTTCGGTCCGATACCGTTCACGCTTAAAAACATGAGGAACAAGTCTTTTTCGGTCGTATCCGCAAAACCGAATAACGTCATGGAATCTTCGCGTACCACGAGATTCGTGTGCAATGTGACTTCGGCACCCTCTTCGGGGGGCTTGCCTGCCGTAGAGGCCGAAATATTGACGCCGTAACCGACCCCTGCACATTCCACAACGACAAACGTAGGGGTTTTCTGTACCAAAATGCCACGAATCCGCTCAATCATAAATTCTCCAAATATGCACTTTTGTGCGGCTCTGTCGGGCTAAACTGTACACTTGTGCCCGGCTAGCAAAAAATCCTCAATCCGTAAGCCCTTCCAAAACTGTTTTTCGGCTGCATGACCGTAGTTTTTAGGCTATTTCGGCAGGTTCCGACTTCGCAGCGTTTCCGTAGCTATACGGCCTGGCCTAACAGAGCCGAAGGGTCATTTTCGCAGCTTTTTCGCAGTTTCGACCCAAAAGTACGGCCTGGCCCGACAGAGCCGTCCGTTTTTTATAGCGTGTAAACGGAGTGAGGTAGTATATGAGCAAGCAAAAAGCACCGGCATTAACCGCATCAAAAGCAGTCGGCAAAAACGATTTCTCCCTGATAGACGAAAATTTCCTGAAATCCAGAATCTACACGATTCGTGGTCTCAAGGTGATGTTGGATTCCGACTTGGCGGAAATTTATGGGTATGACAAAAAGGTTTTTAACCAGCAGGTCAAGAATAATATTGAAAAGTTTGACGATGATTTTCGGTTTCAGCTTGACCGCAATGAACTTGAAAATCTTATATCCCTGCATCCGGCATCAGACTTGAAGTCAAAATTTTTGACTTCAAGTTGGGGTGGCTTGCGAAAAATGCCATTTGCCTTTACCGAACAGGGTATTTATATGCTCATGACGGTCCTCAAGGGGGAACAGGCTATAGCTCAAAGCAAGGCTCTGATTCGCCTTTTCAAGCAGATGAAGGACTACATTGTTTCCGAGAACATGCTGTTGCTCAATGTGGGCAATAATCCGCAAATTTCCTCTTATATGGTTCAAAATACAAGGGAAATTGCAGAAATTCGTGGAGAACTAGCCGAAACCCGCACGGATGTTTTTGCAATGAAGTCTGATTTGCAGAAGGTAATGGAAAACTTCATTGATCCTTCGATGTTTAAGCACTTCTTGATTTTGAACGGACAGAAACTTGAAGCCGATGTTGCGTACGCGCAAATTTATGGTATGGCAAAGAAGTCGGTGGTCATTATTGACAATTATGTGGATGTCAAGACTTTAGATTTACTGCGGAATGTCGCCAAGGGTGTTGTCGTTACGATTTTCAGTGATCAATACGGAAGAACCCGGTTAACCGAGAACATGCTGGCTGATTTTAGGGCCGCACGCCCAGATGTTGTGCTTGAAGATCCGAAAACAGCCGGAAATATATTTCATGACCGCTATATATTGCTTGATTTTGGTTCTAAGAACGAGAAAATATTCCACTGCGGAGCATCTTCCAAAGATGCCGGGAACAAGATTACGTCTATTGTCCAGTTGGATGATGTTTCGGTTTACCATGCTGTGTTTGAGAACTTGTTATGAACTGCTTCGTCTTCTACCTTGCCGAAAGACCATCGTTTTATCAATATCTAGAAGGGCAGAACCTTGCGGTGAATACGATGGATTCGTATTGCTGGACGGCGGATTTTTTCAAGTCGCATTTCGGGCGGTTTGGTCGCAAATCGCTGGCTGATTACAAGAGTTTTCTTCTGGAAAATTTCAAGCCCAAGACCGTTAATTTGCGGATTCAAGGTATCAATAAATATCTGGATTACGCAGGCAAATCGAAACTCCGAGTCAAGAATGTCAAGGTGCAGCAAAAGAGTTTTCTTGAAAATGTCATCAGGAATGCCGATTACAGATTCTTGAAGACGAGTCTATTGCAAGATGGCCAAACCAAGTGGTATTTTGTGGTGTGGTTTCTTTCGGCGACGGGCGCCCGCGTGGGCGAACTGGTGAAACTCAAAGTGGAACATGTGGAGTGCGGATATTTTGACATTTACGGAAAAGGCGGAAAGCTGCGACGGCTCTACATTCCTGAAACTTTGCAAAAAGAAACTTTGCGTTGGTTGGAAAGTGAAGGTCGTTCCAGCGGATACCTGTTCTTGAATCGTTTTGGCAAGCAGATTACCCCGCGGGGGATTGCCTCGCAACTGAAAACGTTCGCAAAGAAATATGGCCTAGATGAAGCCGTCATTTATCCACATTCGTTTCGCCACCGGTTTGCTAAGAACTTTCTGGAAAAGCG
Source organism: Fibrobacter sp. UWB4 (assembly GCF_002210345.1). NCBI lineage: Bacteria > Pseudomonadati > Fibrobacterota > Fibrobacteria > Fibrobacterales > Fibrobacteraceae > Fibrobacter > Fibrobacter sp. UWB4. Next base: position 121,418 of record NZ_MWQI01000006.1, read on the forward strand.
AAACGACATCGCTTTGCTTGCTGACCTTATGGGGCACGAACATATCGAAACGACTCGTATTTATTTGCGCCAGACAGCAAGCGAACAGCGTGAAGTCGTAAATAAGGTTGTGACGTGGTAAATTTATATAAACTAAAAAGTCCGCTTTTAGGCGAACTTTTGTACAAAGTAAAGCTGTGCGGGGCGTTTGTCTGAGGTGCGTTTAACGGCAGGTCTTCGTCTAAGATTTTTCCTAATCCCTAAAACCTAATTCCTGACGCCTACTAAACTAGAATGCCTGGTAAATCTTGAAGATCGCGAGAATCTTTCCGATGATTGCAGGAATGCCCGGGCACAAGAAGCAGAGGATGACGCGCGTGACGCGGTTCTTCCACCAGCGCTTGACTTGCCATATGTCGTCGGTCAGCGTTTCCATTTCGGATACTCGTGGCGGTCTGACGTAGACTTGCGTGAGTGCCGTGAAAAATCCGACTCCGATAAGCGGTGTGAGTCCTGTAAACGGAGCCATGACCAGCGCTACCAGAATGGTCAACGGGTGACCGCCTGCGATGATTGCTCCGAGCATGGCGCCACCGCCGGTGAGCATGGCCCATTGTAAACTCAGCTGTCCTGCTTTTTCGATTCCTGCGACGTAGCCCACAAAGGCGATGCTTGCGATGATTAAAAATGTTAAAGTCCAGCCTAAAATTTTCCAGAGCGAGGTGCCCTTCGGGATGACGGAAATGGATTCTTCGCTTGGAAGTTCCTTGTCTTCCTCGATGATGCTTGCAATGCCGCGCATGTGGCCTGCGCCGATAACGGCGACGACCTTGTCTCCTGGAGCGTTCTTGATCTTGCTTGCGAGGAACTGGTCACGTTCGTCTATGAGCACCTGCTTCACTTCTGGAAACGTCTGGCCGAACTCCTGCATCATGGAATTGAGCGCGTCCTTTTCCTTGATTTTCTGGAGTTCTTCTTCGCTAATTTCGGTCTTGTCGAAAATGCTTGCGAATAGCCCGCCCAGGAGACTGAACTTGCGGTACCATGGAGTGCAGGCCCAGGTTCGCTTGAGCGTAATCTTGATGTCGCGGTCGGCCAGTACGATGGGTATGTTCTTTGCGCTTGCGACGTCAACGGCTTCCTTGAGTTCTGAGCCTGGCTTGACGCCGGTCTGTGCGCCCATGCGTTTCTGGTATGAGCCGAGCACCAGGTTTGCGATGAGGGTGGCCAGCTGCTTTTTGCGGATCACGTCTCTCAAGTCTGTGTTCTTCCAGCGGTTCGGGTCCTGGATAGACTTGAGGCGGCCTTCGTCAAGTTCTACACATACGGTGTCCGGGTTTTCGGTTTCGATGGTTTCGTGGACAAGGTCCTTTGAAACTTGCGAAATATGGGCCGTCCCGACGAGGACTATTTCCCTGTCGTCCTTGGTGCGGATTCGGTAGATGTCGGACTTTTCTTCAGACTGAGAATAAACTTCGTTCATAAGGTAGTGGTAATGTAGAAAAAGAAAGGAACATTTTGAGGAAAAAGGCAAGTTTGGGTACATTTTATAGAAAAATGGAACAATTGTGTGGATGTTTGTAATATTTATGTTTATATTTTGGTAGGATTTTTTTTTCGGAGGAGTACCCCATGAAAAAATTGTTGGTTATTTTATCTGCAATTAGCTTGTTCCTTATGGGCTGCGCAGGCACCCCGAAGGACGAAGGCGAGGCATTGGATAATGCCCTCGTTTCTTTCACATCCAGTGTCCAGAGTTCCCGTTGGCAGGAAGCTCTTAGCTATGTGACTCCGGACGAAGCTCGTCAGATTGGTACATCGGACGGCTATGAATTCTTGCCGGAATACCAGACGGCAGCAAGCCGCTTGCCGCTCTCTACGCTCCGCAAGGCCGGACTTGGCGTCGATAGCGATGGTCGCCTCGTCGGCATCAAGGCTGTCATGGACGAAACGAATGAACGCTACAAGGTTTCTGAAGAACAGGCTAAGGTCGGAACGAACCTGAAGCAGATGGAAGATGACCGCATCAAGCGCCGTCTCGAAGAAGGCCAGAAGATTCTCCAGGAAGAAGAAGCTACGGCTCATCAGGAACAGCAGGTCGAAGTGCTCACGAACCGCCTCACGGACGACGAAAAGCGCAAGTACGGCAGCACGGGTGAACTCCTTGCTCCGGAATCCACTCGCGAAGATGGCACTGCTGAAGAATCCTACAACGGTGACTACAAGTAATCGGCTCGTTTCCTGCAAAAACTTTTTGTAGATTTTCCCTCGACAGTTAGTCGGGGGATTTTTTTTAGGAGTGTCCTATGAATCGAATTGTTGCGTCATTTGCTATGCTTGTAACGCTTGCTCTGATGGCTTGCGGTTCGGACTGGAGCGTCGGTCCTAGCGATGGCGGAGCCTCTTTCAACAGGCGCTTCCACTATTACTACGAAGTGGACTGCCGTTACGATGCCTTTGACCAGCCTTACGACTGCTCGGACACCTATTCCATGTCGCCGTCCATGAGTGTTGACCTGCGGATTACCCACGATGGCTATGCCACATTTTGCGTCAATGATGATTGTTCCTACTATAACCCGCGCGAATACGATGTCGGTTACAATCATGGGACGCGCTATTATGATTTTGTGGGGTATGATACTCGTTGGGTTGTCTATGCCGATGGCTCCGAAGTCATTTTCGTAGATTCTCGCAATATCGACGCCTACGCCTACTATTATTACTACGATAACCCGGACTATTACGATTATTACTATTGATTTATTGGCGCAATTTTCTATATTGGCGCCCTTTCTGGGCGCATATAGCACGGCTCGGTCATGCCAATTCGTGCAAGCACGATTGACGCGACTCTCGCCTTAAGCTATATTTGCTCCCACTCATGAGTAATTCGGAAAATTTTGTTATCGCCCTTGATGGGGGCTCTGGCACAGGCAAGAGTACCACTGCAAAGATTATTGCAAAGAAATTGGGCATTACCTACCTCGACACAGGTGCGATGTACCGCGCCGTGACGCTTGCCGCCCTCGATGCTGGACTTGCCGCCGAAGAAGGTTCGGCCATGGACGAATTGCTCTCTAACCTCACGCTCGGGTTCGACTCCGAAAACCATATCCTCATTAACGGTGTCTGCCGCGAATCTGAAATCCGTGGCATGCGCGTATCGAGCAACGTGAGCATCTACTGCGCCCTCCCGTCGGTCCGCGCCGCAATGACCAAGCAGCAGCGCGAAATCGGCAAGAAGCAGAGCTGCATTCTGGATGGCCGCGATATCGGAACGGTCGTTTTCCCCGATGCGAAGTACAAGTTTTTCATGGTCACAGACGTGAAGGTCCGCGCCGAACGCCGCTACAAGGAACTCCTTGAAAAAGGCGAAAAAGTTACCCTCGAAGAAGTCCTCAACAATCTGGTCGAACGCGACCGCCTGGACTCATCTCGTGCGACCGCCCCGTTAAAGAAGGCGGACGATGCTATTGAAATTGACACTACACACATCTCAATCGAACAACAGGTTCAAAAGATTCTCGACTACGTAGGTGTAGTGGCGTAGCCTGAATCCTTTGTTACCACAACCCAATTAACTAATATGTCTCAAAATCTCAAATTCGGAACTCAAGAAGATCTCGAAGAAATTCTCGCCGCCCAGGGTGAATGCTCCCCGGACTTCCGCAAGGCCAACGCTGACGTCTATGCCGGCATGGGCTGCCTCGAACAGGGCAAGCTCGTCACGGGCAAGATCAGCCAGGTGAACGACCAGGAAGTTCTCGTCGACGTGAACTACAAGTCCGAAGGCGTTATTGATCGCGCCGAATTCAAGGATACTGATTCTCTCGAACTCGGTTCCGAAATCGAAGTGTTCGTCGAAAAGCTCGAAGACGAAGACGGTCGCCTCATCCTCTCCAAGCAGAAGGCTGACTTCGTTCGCGTGTGGGATCGCATCCACGCTGCATTCGAAAACAACGAAGTCGTACGTGGCACTCTCACGAAGCGCATCAAGGGCGGCGTTGTCGTCGACCTCTTTGGTATCGATGCCTTCCTCCCGGGCTCTCAGATCGACCTCCGTCAGATTCCGGACATCAACGCTCTTATCGGCCAGGAATTCGACCTCAAGGTTATCAAGGTCAACAAGGCTCGTCGCAACATCGTCGTTTCTCGCCGTGTTGTTCTCGAAGAAGAACGCAACAAGCAGCGTGGCGACGTTCTCGAAACTCTCGAGAAGAACCAGGTCCGCAAGGGTATCGTCAAGAACATCACCGACTTCGGTGCATTCATCGACCTTGGCGGCGTAGATGGCCTCCTCCACATCACCGACATGAGCTACAAGCGCATCAACCACCCGTCCGAAATGCTCCAGCTCGGTCAGGAAGTCGAAGTCATGGTCCTCGACTTCAACGACAAGAAGGAACGCATCTCTCTCGGCATGAAGCAGCTTAAGCCGCATCCGTGGAAGGATATCGCCGAACGTTATCCGGAAGGCGCTATCGTTAAGGGTAAGGTTGTTTCCATCACTGATTACGGTGCATTCGTCGAACTCGACAGCGGTGTTGAAGGTCTCATCCACGTTTCTGAAATGTCCTGGACCCAGCACGTCAAGCACCCGTCCAAAATCCTCACCGTCGGTCAGGAAGTCGAAGCTGTTGTTCTCAAGGTTGAAGAAGATGCAGAACGTATCTCTCTCGGCATGAAGCAGCTCGAATCTGATCCGTGGGATTCTATCGAAACCGAACTTCCGCCGGGCGCACGCGTCGTCGGTGAAATCCGCAACATCGCTTCCTTCGGCGCATTCGTCGAAATCAAGGAAGGTGTTGATGGCCTCATCCACGTCTCTGACATGTCCTGGACCAAGAAGATCACCCACCCGAACGAAATGGTCAAGAAGGGTGACAAGGTTGAATGCGTCGTTCTCGCCGTCGATAAGGAAAAGCGCCGCATTTCTCTCTCCATGAAGCACCTCACCGAAGACCCGTGGGATTCTATCGATTCCACCTATCCGGTTGACTCTGAAGTCAAGGGCAAGATCGTTCGCATGCTCGACCGCGGCGTCGTGGTTGAACTCGCTGACGGTATCGAAGGCTTCATCCCGGTTTCCAAGCTCACCGCTGAATACATCAAGGTTCCGGCCGATGCATTCAAGGTTGGCGACGAAGTTCCGGCTGTCGTGACCGAAATCGATCAGAACAACCGCAAGATTTACCTCTCCGTTGTTGACTACTTCAAGAACCGTGAATCCGCTGAACTCAAGGCTTGGATGGACTCCCACAAGCCGGGCGAAAACGGCACCACGATTGGCGAAGCTGTTGCTCCGAAGAAGAAGGCTTCCAAGAAGAAGGCTGAAAAGTCTGAAGAAGAAGCTTAATTTAGTTTCTGACTAAAGCTTAAAGGAATCCCGCGGGTAACCGTGGGGTTTCTTTTTATTTGTCATTCCCGCCTCCGAGCGGGAATCTCCATACACATCTCGAAATGCAGAAATTGACGCCTACGGCGTCCGCTGCTTCGGCTCGGAAATGCGAAAACAAGTTTTCGCGCTTCTCTCGCCTTGCTCACTTTTCTATCTTGCAGTTCATGAATCTCGCTGGAAAGAAAATCCTTCTTGGAGTCTCGGGCGGAATTGCCGCCTACAAGTCTTGTGAACTCTTGCGCCTGTTGCAAAAGAAAGGCGCCGAAGTGCGCGTCTGCATGACCGAAGCTGCTACACAGTTCGTGGCTCCGCTTACGTTTGCAAGCCTTTCCAAGTGCCCCGTTTACCTGAAGAACGGCGCCGTCGAAGCCCGCCCTTTCCAGCACATTGATTTTCCGCGTTGGGCGGACCTTTATTTGGTTGTTCCGGCGACCGCCAACGTTATCGGAAAGTTTGTCTATGGCATTGCCGATGACCCCGTAAGCCTTTGCTTTATGAGCTGTACGGGTCCGCGCTTTATCGCCCCTGCGATGAATGTCGCCATGTTCAATTCCCCGGCGGTCAAGCGCAATCTCGAAACGCTCCGCAGTTTTGAAAACACATTCGTGATGGATAGCCCGGCAGGCGAACTTGCCTGTGGCGAAGTCGGCAAAGGCCGCCTCCTCGACCCCGCTGAAATTGTCGCTTATTTGGAAGCAACCAACGTCGTCCTGAACAACGTGAAGGACTGTTCGCAACCCGTCACCCTGAGTGAAACGAAGGGTCCAATCAAATCTTGCCCAACGCAATCTCCTGCCGCGCAGTTCCTTCAAGAAACAGCTTTGCAGGACCTTCCTGCATCCGGAGTGGGCAAACGCCGCGTCCTCATCACCGCCGGCCGCACCGAAGAAGCGATTGACCCCGTGCGTTACATCAGCAACCGCAGCAGCGGAAAGACCGCAGTCGCAATTGCCGCGACGTTCCTTGCGAATGGCTTCGACGTGAATGTTGTCGCAGGCCCGATGGAAGCCGAATTCCCCGGAGGCGTACGCGTCAAAAAAGTCAAGAGCGCTTGCGATATGCACAAGGCCGTTCTCGAACAGATGAAGAACGCCGATGTGCTTGTGCATTGCGCCGCCGTAGCCGATTACCGCCCGAAGATAGCCGCCACCGAAAAAATCAAGGATAGCCGTAGCCAACTCATCTTGGAACTGGAACCGAATCCGAACATCTTGCGCGATAGCGTCGCACAAAAACGCGCAGACCAGGTCGTTATCGGCTTTGCGCTTGAAACGGACCACTTCAAGGAACATGCGGCCGAAAAGCTCAAGAAGAGCGGTGCTGATGCGCTCCTACTCAACGCCCCCGTGGCATCAAACAGCGGTTTTGGTTTTGACGAAGTCCGTTACACATTGATCCGCGCGAACTCTCGCAAAGCACAAGAATCCGGCGACTCTCGAAACGCCGCAGAGGTTGAAATTCCCGAGATGAAGATGGGCTCCAAAATCGATCTCGCGCAAGAAATTGTAGATTTTAGCCTTGATAAGTTAAAGAACGTTTAGAGGAACGGTATGCCCGAAGAATTTGATTTTAGCGAACTTCGCAAGTATCTGCAAGGCCAAATGGACATGGGCGAGGAGGATTTGCTCCTCGATGAACCGTGGACATTGACTCGCAAAAAGTCCGCTGCTCCGGCTCCTGCTCGTCCTGCAAATCCGATGCCTCAAATGTCGCGCCCGGCAAATCCGGCGCCATTCCCGCAGCATTCGGCTCCCGCGAATCCTGCTCCGATTCCGCAGCAATCGCCGTTCCCTTCAAACCCAGCCCCGTTTGCAAATCCCGCGCAGTCGGCATTTGCTGCACAGTCCGCTTTTCAGCAGCCTGCGTTCGGCGCTCCCGCGCAACCCGCGCCGGCTCCGCGTCCGGCCCCGGCGCCAAAGCTCGATGCTGGCCTCACCATTGCCCCGCGCGCCGTCAAGAAGACGACTGCCGCGTACGAACTTGCCGATTCCATCGGCGCCTTCTACAATGCGCTCAAGACAGATGCACTTTACGCCCGTGCCGCGAACGTTGTTCGCTATGAAGGCCCGGAACACCCGCGCCTTCTGATTCTCCTTGCTGCCCCGAAGCCCGGCGAGCCGGCCGGCGCCTTTTTCCAGTCTCCGACTGGCGAGATGCTTGTGCGTTTGTTCGGAAGCCTCGGTTACGCTCCAGACTCTCTTGGTGTTACATATTTCTACAAAGATGCTCCGCGAGCACTATCTCCGATCCTGCTCGCCTCGCTCCGTCGAATGCTAACAAAGGAACTTTCCTTTATTGCACCTGAAATGATGATTACCTTTAGCGAGCCGCTTTTCTATGACGTGTTCAGCAAGGGCAAGAACTTCAACGAACTCGCAGGAACTGCGCTTGATTTCAACGGCACAAAGACTGTTTCGCTTGTCGATGCTTACGCGATGACTTCGGATAAACAGCTCAAATGGCTCACGTGGAAGGTGCATATCCCGCGCAGCGGCCTTTTCACCGCCGCCAAGTAGCCGCGCATTCCACGTGCGCACTCGCAATTACATTGTCATGCCCGCCACCGAGCGGGCATCTCCATTTTTATGGCCCATTTCACCCCGATTTCGTGCCATCCCCAAAATTCCATGTAAATTTTTATTGTATATTTAAACCGGTATAGTTATGTCTGAAGAAAATAATTCCAAGTCGTTTGATGGTCGCCAAATGCCCGCCGATGTTGAGGCGGAACGCTGTTTGCTGGGTGGTATTTTACGTGACCCCGAAGTGATGGGCGTCGCTGTTATGGCCATCAATGACGATGACTTTTTCTACATGGAACGTCATCAGTTGATTTGGAACGCGCTTTGCAGTTTGAACAAGGCGGTTACTCCCATCGATCCCGTGACGCTTTCAGCGGAACTCACGAAGATGGGCAAGCTCGACCTTGTCGGTGGCCGCGAATACATCTTTGAATTGATGGAATCCGTCGCATCGTCGGCGAATGTCCCGTGGCAGTTGGAACACCTTCGCAACAAGGCGGTGCTCCGCAAACTTATCCGCACGTCATCCGATATTATCCGCCAGGCGATGGACCCGGCCTCAACGCCGGACAATGTGTTACAGGATGCCGAACGCGATATCTTTGCGATTGCCGATAACCAGGTGCGCAACACCTTGAAGTCGATCGACAACTTTGTGGCGCCTCTTTTGGAACGCATCAACAACCGTCGTGATGGCGGCATTACGGGTGTGCCTACGGGCATTACGGAACTGGATGAACTCACGAACGGTCTCCAGAATTCCGACTTGATCATTCTCGCAGCCCGTCCGGGTGTGGGTAAAACATCTTTCGCGATGACGGTTGCCGCAAATGCAGCCATTCGCTACGGCAAGAACGTTGCCTTTTTCAGCTTGGAAATGGACGGCATCCAGCTCGCCCAGCGTCTGCTTTGCTCGCAGGCGCAGGTGGACCAGAGTAGGCTCCGCAACGGTAAGCTCAGTTCTGACGAAATCAAGAAGATTATCGCCGCAGTGACGCCGATTAATCAGGCTCCGCTGTTTGTCGATGACAACGCCGACCTCGGCATCATGGAACTCATGAGCAAGGCGCGCCAGCTCAAGCACAAGGGCCACCTCGACCTCCTCATCATCGACTACTTGCAGTTGATGAAGACCGGCAAGGAAGAAAACCGCGCGGTTGCAATCGGTGCCATTTCCCGTGGTCTAAAAATCTTGGCGAAGGAATTGAGCATCCCGGTCATCGCACTTGCACAGCTCAGCCGTAAAGTCGAAGAAAAGGGTCGTGAACGCCCGCAGCTTTCGGACTTGCGTGAATCCGGTTCTATCGAACAGGACGCCGACATGGTGTGGTTCGTGGAACGCCCGTTCGTGCAGACGCACAAGGACGAAGACCGCTACAAGGCAACACTCATTGTGGCGAAGCACCGTAACGGTTCCGTGAAGGATATTGACATGAGCTTCGTGCCTGAATACACGACGTTCTACGATGCGACCGACCAGCAAGGCGTGGAAGGTGACGAAGATTATCAGTATGGCTCAGATGACGATGGCGGTGGACCGCAGGTTGCCGACTTTGGGAGCTTTTAAGGAAGTGCAATGCCGTTGATTCTGAAACCGATAAATTGGATAGGGCAAAAGATTGTCGATGCAATCGCCGCTGTAGGCGAGTGCATTTGCATCCTGTTCATTACGCTCAAGCAGTTCAGGTATGTGCACAAGAATCCGGCCCTGATCGTAAAGGAGATGATCTCTGTAGGAGTCTCCTCGCTCCCGCTTTTGTTTGTGACGTCCATCTTTACAGGCATGGTCGCGACCATCATGGCCGAGTTCGAATTTCACAATCTCGTGTCCGACAAGTTCGTGGGAACGGCCGCTTGCAAGATGGTGCTGATAGAACTTGGCCCCTTGCTTACTGCGATTGTGCTTTCGGGCCGTGTGGGTAGCGCCGTTGCTGCTGAAATCGGCTCCATGAAGGAAAAGGAAGAACTCTCCGCGTATGTGGTGCTCGGGCTTGATCCGTACCGCTACCTTGCCATGCCGAGGCTGTTTGCGTTCTTGACGATGATCCCGTGCCTGACGGCCATCTCTAATGCGCTTGCGCTGATTGGCGGCTGGATCGTCTGTGTGCTTGCTCTGGATATCACGACCTACACCTATTCGACCGGTATGCAGTACCTGTTCGAAAATCTGGACTTGTGGGCGGGGATTATCAAGTCTATTGTATTTGGAACGATCATATTTGTGCTTGCCTACTACCATGGGACGCATTCCAAGCCGGGTGCGCATGGTGTTGGACTTGCGACGATGAGCGTTGTGGTTTCTAGTTGTCTTATGATTTTGGTTTCTGACTTTATTCTTGATGCGTTCTTGTTCTTCTAGAGGTTGAGCTATGCCGAATGTAAAAATCGATCCGAATGACATTGCAATTCGACTCAAAGGGCTTAAGAAGTCCTTTGGCCCTCAGACCGTTCTTGAAGACGTGAACCTCGACATCCGCCGTGGCGAGACGATGGTGATTATCGGTAAGTCCGGTGGTGGCAAGTCTGTGATTCTAAAGCACATGATTGGACTTTTGCAGCCGGATGGCGGCGAAGTGACTGTCGATGGCGTGACGATCAGTACGCCACAGTTCTTCGATACGCGTACCATCCGCCGCAAGATGGGTATGTTGTTCCAAATGGGCGCCTTGTTCGATTCCATGGACACGGGCGAGAATATCGCTTTTGCCCTCCGCGAACATCACCCGGAAATGTCTGAAGCTGAGATCCAGAACGTGGTGACGGAAAAGCTTCAGATGATCAACCTCGTGCCGTCATTCCGTACAAAGATGCCCTCCGAACTTTCGGGCGGTATGCGTAAGCGCGTGGCTCTTGCAAGGGCCATTGCCTTGAATCCGGAAATTCTTTTGTACGATGAACCGACAACGGGCCTGGACCCGATTACAAGTGACGTGATCAACGATCTTATTCTCGATATGCAGAGCAAGCTCGGTGTCACCTCGGTTGTTGTGACGCACGACATGGTAAGCGCCTTCAAGGTGGCGGACCGAATCGCCATGCTATACAATGGGCGAATCATCGAAGTGGGTTCAGTCGATGAAATCAAGAATACAAGCAACCCGTATGTGCACCAGTTCATTACGGGACAACGTAAAATTTCGGTGGATGGGGAATCGCAGGAGTAGAATTTAAGATGGGGAATAATATGGATAGGAAAAAGTTTTTACCATTATTGCTTTCGTCGGCAATGGTGCTGTTCTGGGCTTGTGGTGAAGGTGAGATTGCTAAAGCTACAGATAATGACGAATTGGCGATGAAAAAAATCGAAGAAATTGATGAACTTGAATTTGCCAATTTCTTTATCAAGGAATACTGTAAGGGAAAAAAGAACTGCAATGTAGAACTTATAAAGAGTAGCAGTTCCAAAAAGAACGACGCGAAAAGCAGCAGTTCTGCAAAGTCTTCTTCGTCCAAAAAATCTTCTGATTCTGGCAAGAGCAGCAGCTCTGCGAAGTCTTCGTCGTCTGGAAAATCGTCTAGTTCTGGCAATAGCGGCAGTTCGACATCGTCGAGTTCGTCAAAGACCGGCTCTAGCTCCAGCGGCGCTTTGAAAGTCTCTGGTAAGTGTAGCGTCGAAAAAGACGATGTTGTTCGTATCGGAGACGCTGTCACGTGGAGCTATGTTCCTAATGAAGGAACGCTGGATGAAGGCAAATACAAGTGGGACCTGAGTCCTGATGCCGGAAGGAAGCCTAGCGTCCTTGTCGGTTCCGTTGAAGAAACCGGTTTCCCTGAAATCACGGTGGCTTATGATGCGGAAGGCCCTGTCATCGGTCCGTTGCTGACCTTTGCCGGCAAGGAATTTGATTGTGGCGATTTTGTAAAGCCGTTTACGGTACATGCTGCGGGTTATGATCCGACGTCTTCTTCTGCTATGGAATCCTCGTCTTCTGAGGCGGAATCGTCTTCTTCGGAGGTGAAATCTTCTTCAAGCGTCGTGAGGGGCTACTGCAAGGTTAGCAAGCGCGAAGCGTTTGTCGATGAAGAAGTGTACTGGTATGTTGCCGATGAAAACGGAGTCGAACTTGAAGGGTATCACAACTGGACGGGTCTCGGCGCCTTTGGTACGCTTGTTTCGGGCGAACGCGAAGGAAATGGTTCCACCAGGATTAAGGTGAAGTATTCTGCACCAGGGCAAAAGGAACCTACTGTACAGTATGGAACGCTGGCTCTTATTTGCGATATCGATGATGAACTGGATCCGTTCCTTGTAGTTAAGCCCAAGATTGAAGAAAGTTCATCTTCCGAAGAACCCGAGGAAAGCTCGTCATCGTATGTTGAATTGAGTTCTTCTGATCAGGCTTCATCATCTTCTGGTAAGCCTCCGGTGATCGATTAGTACACAAAAAACTGTATAATTAACTTTACAAACACCCTGGACTTGATGTCTGGGGTGTTTTTTTGTGAACTTCCTCAATAAAAAACGCTTACACCATTTGCATATTGCCGTGATTTAATTTATTTTTCGCCTAAGAGGTTTTTTATGAATAAAAAGTTTTATGTTGGAACGCTAGCTTTTGGTGTTGCTGCAAGTTTTTGGGCTTGTGGTAGTGGTGATATTTTGAACCCAAATAATGGCGACGATATTATGGGTCTCCCGATCAACTACGAAGATGGCGTAGCTGCTGACAATAGTCTTAATGAAGCCGTGATGAATTCTACCAACTGCCCAGAATGTTTTGTAAGTGTTCAGCCTAGTTCTTCATCTAGGGGGAGAGTGAGGTCTTCGAGTTCGGTAAATCCTGGCCTTTCTTCGTCCCGCTATTCCAGCGCTATAGTTAATTCTTCTTCCTCTATACCTGGCTATGTAAGTTCTTCATCTACGACGAATCCTCCGCCTTCTTATTCGTCGAGCGCTGTTGTGGTTTCTAGCTCTTCTATACCTTCTGGTCCGATTTCGGATATCGGAACTTGCCATCCGGATCTTGCTACGATCTCTAAGGGTGGAACGGCTACATGGGTGTTTGACCAGGATGCAAGCATTTCCGCTCTTAAGTTGCTGAAGGCGAAGTTCACATGGACGTTTGAGGGCGGTACGCCTCCGACTATTGAAGTTGATGGTGCTAATGGTACTGAACAGAAGGTCAAGTACGTCAATTCCGGTAAGTATGGTGCTTCGGTTGTCGTAAGCTTTACTGATGGTGCTCATGTTGTGCCCTGTAGTCCGCTACAGGTGAATGGTGAACCGATTTCTTGTAAGTGCACTGGTGCTGGCGGCGATGTCACTACCGATGCCGGTGTAGCTACATGGACCGCTACTTGCACTTCTGCTGCTAACATCATTGATTATGAATGGGATGGCGTGTCTGCAGGTGCGACGGGCGTTACTGGTACTCACACCTTTACGAAAAAGGGCCAGTCCTATGCTCCAGTTCTTAGAGTAAGCAACGATGATAATTCTGTCGAGACAGTGACCTGCCCGGCTATTATTGCTTCGGATGCAAACATTCCGGACTATAAGATTGAAACGACGCAAGATAAAGTTGAATTTGACAAGGTTGGCGAATTTACTTTGGTGGCCGACTTGCCGCAGAATTGGCATAATGATGCGACAACTTGCACCTTGGTCTGCCAGGGTGGAAATTCGCCGTATGAATTGACTATCGACGGCATTGAAGTTTCTGGTACGAACTATCAGGACATTAAGGGCAAGATGCTTGTTGCTCATACTGTTGGTAAGTATCCGATCCCGGTAAAGGTGACAAAGATCGCTGCTGGTGAAACCGTCTCTTGCGGTGTTAACTGGTAACAGTTGTGAAATTCTAAAAAAGACCTCCCGCATGGGAGGTCTTTTTGTATGCTCTGTCATTCTGAAGCGCGGCTTCGTCTTGCTCATAAAAATCTTGCTCATAAAAGGAAAGCCCGCTTTCGCGGGCTCCAATGACCAAAGACTATTGACCAATAACTAATGACTACTCTTTCTCTCCCTTGAACTTCGCAAGGAACGTCTTTGTTTCGTTCGCGACAATGCCAGAGAGAAGTATTAGCGCCACAAGGTTCGGGAATGCCATCAGACCGTTAAAAATGTCGGCGCTTGTCCAGACGGCGCTGACCGTGAGGTATGGTCCGATGAAAATGGCGAAGATGTAGACCCAGCGGTAGGTGAGAATCGCCTTCTTGTCCTTGCGGCCGAGCAGGTACTGCAAGCACTTTTCAGAGTAGTAGGCCCAGCCAAGAATCGTCGTGAACGCGAAGAACACGAGAGCTATTGCAAGGAAGTACGGGGCGATCACGGCACCGCCTGGGATAATGGCAAGGCCGCGGGAGAATGCTTCCATCGTGATGTTTACGCCTTCGAGTCCGAGCTTCGGATCCCAGGCGCCCGAGACGACAATCGCAAGGCCGGTCATCGTACAAATGATAATCGTGTCGAAGAACGTGCCTGTCATGCAAACAAGACCCTGACGCACAGGTTCCTTTGTCTTTGCTGCGGCAGCTGCAATCGGTGCAGAACCGAGGCCTGCTTCGTTACTGAAAATGCCACGAGCGATGCCTTTCTGCATTGCAATGAAAATGGAACCGACAACGCCGCCGGTGACTGCAGACGGATTGAAAGCTGCCCTCACAATCGTTTCGATTGCGGAGGAAATCTGCGAGAAGTTGAGGAGCAAAAGGAGAATGCAAGCGATGATGTAGATGATTGCCATGATAGGAACAATGTACATCGAGACTTTTGCAATGCGCTTGAGACCGCCGATGATGACTGTTGCCGCAAAGATCGTGACGAGGAGGCCTGCGATAGCTGTCGTGACACTCACGGAGTTTCCGCCGATGTTGACAAATTCAGCGGCATTCGGAGTGAGACGCGCCATGGCGCTCGTGATGCCATTGACCTGCGTGATGGTGCCAATGCCGAGGAGGCCTGCGGCCATGCCAAAGATGGCGAATATCACGGCAAGCCATTTCATGTTCCAGCCAAAGCGTTCCTTGATACCCGTTTCGATGTAATAGAACGGACCGCCGAGAACCTTGCCGTCCTTGTCTACTGTGCGGTACTTGACGGCGAGCAGGCCTTCGGCATACTTTGTTGCCATGCCGAGGAAAGCGGCGACTTCCATCCAGAAGAGGGCGCCCGGGCCACCGGTGCCGATAGCGGTTGCCACGCCGACGATGTTGCCTGTACCGATCGTGGCGGCAAGAGCCGTGCAGAGAGCACCGAAGCTAGAAACTTCGCCTGCGCCGTCCTTTTCGCTGTGCGCCATGAAGCGGAGCGCGTTGTGCAAGTTCATGACTTGCAGGCAGCCAAGACGGATGGTGAGGAGGATGCCTACAAAGAGAATGATGACAATGAGGGGAACGCCCCAGACGTACCCATCGATAGCATCGAGAATGGAATTGAGTGTTTCCATAAAGAATCCTTGATGTTAAGGGGTTTTGCTTCAAAGTTAGAAATAATGCTTGATGGTGTGAAGCTTTTTTTGCTGCTTTTTATAGACTTGTTCTATGACCGAAAAAATTGGATTGCGTTTGTTACGGCAAGTGTAAAAAATCCTGGCGTAAAACCAGGATTTGTAAAAGACGGAGCTGTTGAAGCCGCTTGGCGACTAGGGCTACGGCTAAATTGTAGTTAGAGAATCAACTTCGGCGTTGTAATCTACGCCTTCGATGTCGAAACCGTTTGTTGCGAGAAAATCGTGACGGTAGCCTTCGAGATCGCCGACCTCGGCGAGGTTCTCTTGCGTGACGGTCGCCATGCGTTTGTCCACTTCGGCCTGGACTTTCGGGTCCAATTCGTAGTCATCGATGCGGATGAGGTGATTCTCGTCTGTCGGAACCTTGGAACCCGTATAAAGTCTTTCGGTCATCAAGCGTTCCATCTGCTCGATGCATCCTTCGTGATTCCCCATTTCCTTCATGACCTTGAAGAGCACGGAAATGTACATCGGGATGATGGGAATGACGGCGCTGGAACGAGTGACAAGTCCTTTGTTCACAGAGACGTAGGCTTCGCCGTGGAGGTCGTTTTGCAATTCGCTGTTGAGTTCAAGCGCGGTTGCTTCGAGATGCTTCTTGGCGCCGCCGATTGTACCGTCGCGGTAGATGGCGTGCGAAAGCTTCGGGCCGATATATGAATAAGCGACGGTCTTCACGCCTTCGGCGAGAACGCCTGCCTCCTTGAGCTTGCGTACCCAAAGCGCCCAGTCTTCACCGCCCATGACTTTAACTGTATTGGCCACTTCTTCGGCGGTGGCGGGTTCTGCGCTGATGGTGCTGATCTTTCCGCTGAGGCAGTCGATTGTGGCGCCTGTGAACACTTGGCCGATCGGCTTCAAGACGCTGCGGTAGATCGTTCCGTTGTCTGGATCGACACGCACGGAACTTGCGACACTGTAAACAAGAAGGTCAACTTTCTTGCCCATCTTCTTGAGTGTGTTGATAACGTTTTGGCGCATCTCGTGCGAGAAGGCGTCACCGTTGAATGTCACGGATTCGAGGCCCGCTTCTTTTGCGAATTTGTCGAAAGCCATGTTGTTGTACCATCCCGGAGTTCCTGTCTTTTCGCGGGATTCGCCGATTCCTCCGTCGGAACCTTCCTTTTCGAATGAAACGCCGATGGTTATCGCCTTGTAGCCAAATGCGGCGACTATGCGGCTTGCAAGTCCATAACCGGTAGAGCAGCCGAGGACAAGAACGGTCTTCGGTGCATCGGCGGGAATATTGCGCGTGGTGAATTTCTTTTCGATAAATTCAATTTGGTGTTTGACGTCGGCAGCGCAACCCTTCGGGTGAGCGTTAATGCACATGTTGCTGCGGATCAACGGTTCAATAATCATAGTGGACTCCTAGTTTTTGACGCTCGCAACTTAGCAATAAAAGGCTAGTCGCTATGGCGTAAAAACAAAGTCTTTGAACGTAAAGTATTTGTGTAATAATTATGTAATAATTTAAGAAGTTTGTAAGGCCTTGTGAGTAGAAGATGTGCTAAATATGCGTCTAAAAGTAGAAATGTCGATAAATTTTATACAATGGAATTTGCTATTTTCTGTCATAAAAGTAAAAAGGATCACTAGAGGAAATTATGACTGAAAAAAGTCCTGTTCGTGTACGCTTTGCTCCAAGCCCCACGGGTTACTTGCATGTGGGTGGCGCTCGCACGGCGATTTACAATTACTTCTTTGCAAAACACATGGGTGGTACGTTCTACCTGCGCATCGAGGATACTGACCGTAAGCGCTATAACGAAACTGCTCTTCACGACTTGATGCGTGACCTCAAGTGGCTTGGCCTCCAGTGGGATGAAGGTCCGGGTTGCGAAGGTGACTGCGGTCCGTATTTCCAGAGCGAACGCCTGGATATCTACCATCGCGAAATCAAGAAGCTTCTGGATGCGGGTTGCGCTTACCACTGCTTCTGCACAGAAGAACGCTTGCAGGAAGTCCGCGCCGAACAAGAAAAGTCTCACGTGCCGGTCACAGGTTACGATCGCCACTGCCGTAACATCAGCCGCGAAGAAGCCGAAGCCCGCATTGCTGCTGGTGAAAAGGCTGTTATCCGCTTCAAGGTTCCGGAAACGGGCGTCACGGAATTCGATGACATGATCCGTGGACACATCAGCTACCAGAACGAACTTTTGGATGACCTCGTGCTCATCAAGCGCGATGGCTTCCCGACTTACCACTTTGCAAGTGTTGTCGATGACCACTACATGGGAACGACTCACGTGCTCCGTGGTGATGAATGGATCAGCTCTACGCCGAAGCACGAACTTTTGTACAAGGCTTTCGGTTGGCAACCGCCTGTGTGGTGCCATTTGCCGGTGATTCTTGACAAGAACGGTGGTAAGCTTTCCAAGCGCAAGGGCGCTGCTTCTGTCGGTGACTTCCGCGACCTCGGCTACTTGCCGGAAACGCTTGTCAACTACTTAGCGCTCCTCGGCTGGAATCCAGGTGACGACCGCGAAGTGATGAGCGTCAAGGAAATGATCGACTGCTTTACGCTCGAACGCATTAACCCGAAGTCCGCAAGCTTTGACGAAAAGAAGCTCCAGTGGATGAACGGCCAGCACATCCACATGTGCGATGATGAATTCCTCAAGAACATCATGGTCGAAGGTCTCAAGGCTATGGGCGTTGATACGAGCGCTGAACCGAACGAACGCTTGCTCGAAATCGTAAAGCAGCTCAAGCCTCGTGCACACTTTGTACAGGACCTTGCTACGATGGCGAAGTACTTCTTTGTCGCTCCGACGGAATACGACGAGAAGGGGGCGAAGAAGCATTTCGGTGAAGGCTCCAAGGAAGTCGCGACGCTCGTGCGCGATATGCTTGCTTCCATCGAAGACTTCAAGACTCCGGTGATTGAGAAGGGCTTCTATGAATTGGCAGAACGCTGTGGCCACAAGGTCGGTGAACTGGTGGGCGCTCCGCGCCTCGCTGTTTCCGGTGTGACTGCGGGTCCTGGCCTCTGGGAAATGTTCGAAATTATCGGCAAGGAAGAAGTGCTCCGCCGAATGGATGTGGCTTTGCCGCTGATGAAATAGTTTTAAGCTATGGGGGCGCTCGTAAACTCGCTTTGGGCTCGCTTCGCTTTGGGCAACCTCAAAGGGAGCCGTAGGCGACCGACCTCATACCCCAAAGGCACGAAGTGCCGACCCCATAGCTAACTATTAACTAGTAACTTTAGAATGCGTCAATATTTTCCATACAGATTATACTCACAGCAGCTGTACTGCAGGCAATGCCGGCAGGCAGTTCGCCATGATATCTGTGCGATGGAAGAGTATTCGACGTATGGTGGCTTGGATCGTGGAATCCCGCTGCTTTGCGTTTGTACGCACTGCGGAACGATCCATGTCGCTTTTTCGCAGGAATTTGCTTTTGGACGTAAGGACGAAGCTCATTCCGAATATGCGAAAGTCTATGGACACAATCGAATTTTCCCGGGTGACTGGCTTTACTTTGACGGGGCGACAAGGCCATGTATTGTTAAAAGCTTTTTCCAGTCCAGAGACCGGGAAGTTGTTGTGTACAAACGGAATGGCATGCCCGATGAAAAGTATGAAGGGCCGAAGATTCCGATAAGTCATGAGGTGGCGCCTGAAGGCTACAGGCTCTTGCCGGCACAGTGTGTGAACACTTTGCTTGGAGATCATGTTTACCATGTCCTCCGCAAACAGTTTGGTGTGGCTGTTGGTGTTGTTAAGGATGATACTAAAGACAAACTTGTGGTAAAGATGGATGATGGGTTGTTGGTCTTTATGAGTTATCCGCGTTATGCGGAGAATCCGCCAAACGACGAGGTTGTTTCCGTTGTGCGTAAACGACTGGAAATTTTGTCGAGCGGACTCAGTGAAGACATCACCATCGAAGCCGGTCAAGGAATTGTTTACTTGCGCGGTTTTGTAAATAGCCTTGCAACAAAACGGGCTATTCAGACAACTGTTGGAGAAATTATGGGACTCCGTGGTTGTGTGAACATGGTCCGTGTCCGTAAAAACTCTAAGATGACCGATGGTGACTTGGAGCGGCGGATCTGGGATGTTTTGGATGATGTTGCACATCCGATTTTTAAGTACAGCGTCAAGGTGAAATCTGGCGCTGCGAAGGTGACTTTCTATTACGAGGACGAAGTCTATCCTGAAGAACTGAAGGCTCGTATTGAAAGTATTCCAGGCATAGTCTCGTTGAATATGCATGGAACTGCAATTTTAAAAAAGAATTTGGGAAAACAAGATCTTTGCCGGAAGATTATGGATAAACTTGCGTCATACCGCTTCTTGAAAAATTCTTTTGTCCATGTTACTTATGTGGGAAAGCGTTTTTTGGTCGAAGGGCGTGTACGCAATATTATTCAGAGAGAGTTTGCACTATTGGCTGTTGCAGGATTTGCGCGGTCGGTGGCGGTGGGTAACCGGTTGAGAATATTAAAAACTTAGGAGTAAAAAGGGGATAACAAATGGCTACAGGCTATGAAAAAATAAGTAAAATCAAGTGTAAACTTCGTGTGCCGATGACGGTTGCAATGCTTGCCGAAGCTATGGATTGTGGTCCGCGAACCATATTCCGCCACTTAAACGCTTTGGAGCAGGAAAACTGTGGCTTGCATAAGTTTAAAAAAAATGGTGAGACTTTCTACGTTATTCAAACGGAACAGAAAGTTGATTTTAACCAGAAAATCGTCAAACAGCTTGAAAGGCTGAAAAAGACGATGAATGACACGACTCCGCTTGACTTGAAGAACAGAAAGCTTATTGACAGTGTCATCTCGTCGATGCAGACAACAGACCCGGATGGCTTTAAGGCAGAAGCGATTACTCTTGATCCGAACTATATCATGGATTATGGCCCGTTCTGCGACCATAAGGCTCAAGACTGTATGGTCTCAAAGCTTTTGTCTGCAATACGCGAAGGCTTTAAGATTCGCATCGTGTACAGAAGCACAAACGAAGGTACCGAAAAGGAAACGAAGGAAGTTTGCCCGATCAAGCTTGTAATGCGTGTGGATACGCTTTACTTGATTGCTGCGGATGAAACTTACGCAGAAACTCATGTTTTCAAGAATTATCTTGTTGAAAATATCATGAGTGTGGCTCAGACGAATAACTGCGCCATGACGCTTCGTGAGCCGTTCTGTGTGTATGATCATTATAAGTATGCTTTTGGCAAGTATGTTTCTACGGACGATCCAGAAACCATTTCGCTTGTTATTAAATCTGGCTGGCTCAAGACTCAGTTTAACAAGTCCCGATTCTCGCCGCCTGCAGAATTTGCCGAAGATAAAGACGGCAATATGATTGTGACATTGAAGCTTCGTTTGACTCCGGACTTTAAGACATGGCTGTTTGGAGTGCTTCCGGATGTGAAAATTTTGAAGCCGGAATCCTTGAAAACGGAAATGCTTGAACGCTTGAAAAATACTTTGAAAGAAATGAAGGCTTAGTGATGGAGTACCATCTTTCTGATTACAACTTTGAATTCCCGAAAGAACTGATTGCGTCCCGTACGGCGGGTAAGGGCAAAACGCGCATTTTGTATTGTCCGAAGAATGGCGGCGAACGCCGCATTATGAAGGCTCCTGAAATTGTCGATTTGTTCCGTCCGGGGGACTGCCTTGTGGTGAACAACACGAAGGTGATACCCGCTCGTCTTTATGGTGAAACTCAATTTGGTGGCCAAGTCGAAGTGCTTTTAGTCCAGGCGCTGAACCCGTCTGAATCAGGCGAGGCTCGCTTTGAAGCGAAAGTGCATCCGGGTAAGGCTTTCCAGGTTGGGCGTGAACTGACGCTTGCTGGAGTGCGTACTTTTGTGGAAGAAGTTCATGAGGAAGACGGTAATCGTGTCTTGCGCTTTGAAAAAACGCCTTCTGAAATGGAAGAGGTCATGAATAGGGAAGGCCATGTTCCACTGCCTCCTTATATTGACCGTCCCGATGATGAAGACGATAAAAAGGCGTACCAGACGATTTTTGCAAAGTATGCTGGCGCCGTGGCCGCTCCGACGGCAAGCCTCCACTTTAGCGAACAAATGCTTGATGACTTAAAGGCCAAGGGCGTCTATGTCGCTGAAGTCACGCTCCATGTGGGGCCGGGAACGTTCCAGAACATTTCTGTCGAAGATTTCACGCAGCATAAAATGCATGGCGAACATTACGAACTCACCAAGGAAAATGCAGACATCATCAACAAGGCTAAACGCGAAGGCGGCCGTATTGTGACTGTCGGCACGACGAGTACGCGCGTGGTCGAGACGATTGCCGATGCGAACGGATTCTTGAAACCGCAAAAGGGCGTGACCTATGCGTTCTTCTATCCGGGCTACAAGTACAAATTGATTGATGGACTTTTAACCAATTTCCATTGGCCAAAAAGTTCTCTCATTTTGCTTGTGTCCGCATTCTATGGCCGCGAAAACACGCTCGACGCATACAAAATGGCCGTAGAGAACAAGCTTAAATTGTTCAGCTACGGCGACGGAATGCTGATTTTGTAAGGGATTACTTTGTAGGCGTTTCGGATTCCATTTCGAGCGCCTGCGGAATCTTTTCGTCCTTGCAAAGGATTTCTTCGCGAATCTTGAATGTGAAGTCCTCCAGATTGTTTTCAAACATCTTCTGGAAGGGCTTCTTTTTTTGTACACGTTCCAAAGCGCAAGAGCAGTAATTGATGCGCTGGATCAGCTTGACTTCGTTGGTCGGCGTATCATGCGAAAAGACGCATTCGTGCATGATGGCGTATTCCATGGAACGGTCATAACGGTATTTGCATTTGTTCGGAAGGTCCGGCTGTGCGGCAATTTTCTCGATGATCTTTTCGGTTGGGATCTTGCTGCTGAACCAGTTATTGGCTTGGTAGCCCAAGAAGAAAAATAGCAAGCAGACGATGATACGGATGGTATTCCTTCTGCGGTATGCCATTCTGTTGAAACTGCGCTCGATGGCTGCAAAAGTCATTGTCGCATGTTTCTTGACTTCGTTCAAATCATCGTTTTCGTTGTTGTTTATGTTGTTGTTTTCAGTCATGCTTCTTCAAGTGCCCATACTTCTGGATAGGTGCGGTACGTGTTTGCATAGTCGAGACCGTAGCCTACCACAAATTTATCTTCAATTTCAAAACCAACGAAGTCGGCATGGAAATCCACCGTTCGTCTAGATTCCTTGTTCAACAGTACGCAAGTCGTGATGGAGGCGGGGGTGTAGTCCGCGAGGGCTTTCACGAGGGAATACATCGTGTTGCCAGTGTCTAGAATGTCGTCAATCAACAGAACGCGCTTGCCCTTGATGTCGAGACCTTCAAGGCCCGAGATATGGACGTTCGCGCTCGGATGGTCGGAATCGCCGTAGCTTGACGCCTTGATAAATGCAATGCGCAATTTCGGAGTCGCGATACGGCGGGACAAGTCGGCGGTAAACATATAGCTGCCAGTCAGTGCAGATAAAATCACGTCGAAATCAAACGCCTTCAGTTCTTGGGCGAGCGAGTCCAGACGCGCGTTTATCTCTCGCGCTGTAATGAGTGGAGCGCTTGGCAGCTTGTACATTAGACCACCTCAAAGTTCAACCATTGGAACATCGGCTTGAGGGCCGCAAACTTTCCGTCTGGTTCTGCCTTGTATTGCTTGTAGATGCTGAAGACGTGGTTTTCAAGAGAAGTCTTGTTGATGAAAAGCTTCAGCCAGTCGGCGACCGTGATGAGGTCGGTGATGTAGTTGAGCGTTTCTTCGTTGAACTTCTTGGAAACTTCGTCAATGAGGAGCGTGAGCTTGTGGAAGAACATGTGACCAAGCCCGCCAAAGCTAAAGTGCGTGTTGAGCGCTGTTGCTTCGTCGATGAGTTCGTGGATCTCTTCGATGGTCGCCTTGTTGTGTTCGTTCAGCAACTGCAATGCGGCATGATGAATTCTGGCGTTGATCTCCACCGTGAGGATTTTGCGCATAGTGTCCGGCAAGGTGTGGTCCGGGTCGGCAAGGCTGTCGATGGAAATGCCATGGTTCAGAGCAAAGCCGGAGAACGACTTTGTGATGTTCTCGAGGTGCTTTTGCGTCGAGAGCAAGTTGATGCGCTTCAAGGAATCGCTCGCGAGATTGCTCATGCGGACAACGTATGCAGTCGGGTAAAGTTCGTGGAGCTGTTCCGTCGTCATGTTCGGATTTTCAACGAACGTGAGAGCGCTTTCCTTTTCTTCGCCCATGGCGACGACGATGTTTACGCGGCTGAGCTGGTCTGTGACGACCAAGTTCGTGGTCACGCAAGATTCGCCGAGATCGTTGTCTTCGTAAGAAGTGCGTACAAGCGTCTGGCGACGGCGGGACGCGATCTTTGTAGCCGTGATGCGGGAATCCTTGTTGAGGTAGTCTTCTTCAAGTTCGAGGTGGTAAATCGCTGCACGTTCTGCCATCTGCTTGATGACGGACGGGACGTTTTCTTCGGCGTACTTCGTGAAGACTTCGGCGCCGTTCCACTTGTGTTCGTTACTTGTGGCACGGGCGAGGATGTACAGAATTTCGCTCTTGAGGTTGTCGCCCATCGGGAGGAACGGCTTCAAGAGTTGCATCGCACGGAGTGCATAACGCATGTTCTGCACCGGTTCCAGACCTTCGATATCGTTGAAGAACCAGCCGCAGCTCGTGAAGCTGAATAGGCAGAACTTCTGGATTTCGAGGAGTCGAATGGCCTTGGCGCGGTCTTCTTGCTTGCTGTAATCCTTGAGCGTTTCCTTGAGGTATTGTTCCTTGCGGGATTCGTCTTCGGGCGCAACGATCACTTGGATGTAGTTGTTGCGGGCTTCCCATGGATCGATCTTAGAAATCTTTTCGAATTCGCGAACGAAGATGTTGTCGGCGACTTCCTTGAGATGGTTGAAGGCGTCGCGGAGCGGGCCTCTCCATTTCTGGTTCCAGTCGGCGCCACCTCCGGTGGAGCAACCGCAGTCTCTGTACCAGCGACCGACTCCGTGAGCACAGCTCCATGCACAGCCTTCGCCGTAGAAATTCTTGAGTTCGACTTCGTGCTTGGGCGGGAACTTTTCGAGGAACCAGCCGTAGTTTACCGGAACCATGTTGTTCTGCGGAGCGAACTTGTTGTAAAGCCATGCGGCGCACATGTCGCCAAACGGTTCGTGGTGGCCGTAAGATTCGCCGTCAGTGCCGATGCTTACGAGTTGAGGCTCGCTGCGATTGGCGTCCCAGGCGCTTTCAATGCGGTGTCCGAATGTTCCTGCGTCGCGGAGCAAGTGCTCGAAGCCGACGGCGCTCGAAAGCCACGGATTGTAGAAGAATACGTCGAGGTAACCGTCACAGACGAGGTTGCCATCCTTGTCGCGTGGGTAAATGCGGTACGGGCGCGTCGTGTCGATGTTCGTGTTGCTGCAATCGGTCCACTTCTTGTCGCCAAACTTGCGGAACTTGTCGGCTTGCGTGGGCGAGAGAATGGTGTATTTGATGCCGGCTTTGATAAGTTCAACAACGGTCTCAAAATTGATGGCGGTTTCGGCAAGCCACATGGCTTCGGGCATGCGTCCGAAATGGAACTTGAAGTCTTCAATGCCCCAGCGGATTTGTGTACGCTTGTCCTGCGCACTTGCAAGCGGCATGATGATGTGGTTGTAAACTTGAGCAATTGCGTTACCGTGCCCGTTCATGCGTTCCTGGCTGCGCTTGTCGGCGTCTTGAATGCGCTTGTAGGTGTCGGGCGTATTGGTGCGGATCCAGCCCATAAGAGTCGGGCCGATGTTAAAGCTCATGAAATCGTAGTTGTTTACGATATCGACAATTTTGCCTTTAGAATTTAAAATACGGCTTGCGGAGTTCGGGCTATAGCACTCGCTTGCAATGCGTTCGTTCCAGTCGTGGAACGGACGTGCGCTTGGCTGGTTCTCGATAACGCCAGTCCAAGGGTTTTCGCGAGGGGGCTGATAAAAATGTCCGTGAATGGTAAAGTAAAGGGGGTTCTTTTCGGTCATGGCTTAAAAATAGAAAAAAGGTTCAAAAGTGAACCTTTTTTTTAGAATACATGTTACAGCGCACACTATTTTAAGCGTAATATCTGCATTGTGTTGTGTTTGTCGATACTCGCTTTGATGATGTAATTTCCGGAGGCGATGGATTGAAGGCTTAAATCATGAGTTCCTGCCGAAATATGACCTTGCATAAGCGTTGCGACACGGTGGCCAGTCAGGTCAAAAACGGTGACGGTGGCGCGGCCATTTTTATTCGTAAAAAGCGAAAGCGACTTGCCGTTTATGGCTAGACTTATGTTGTTTGTTACAATGCGCTTTGATCCAAAATTGCGGACGGTGACCTTATCCCAACCGGGCATGTTGTCAAGGGCGATGATGCGCTTGTCGTCGAGGTTCCTCTTCCACATTTCTGTGGTCGTCTTTTCCAGGAAGTTCCCGCTCCAGGTCTGGCTCCAGGTCATCCAATAGCTCCAATTGGCCTTGTCTTCGGCAATGCTATCGATGTCCGGGATGGCGCCGTTTTCGCTCAAGGCGATCATCTTGTTCGTGCCCACATCGCTCACAATTTTATTGTAGTAGTTTGCACCGGAATTGTGGTCGTTGAGCGGGTCATAAATGTCAACTGCGACAATGTCCACGTAATCGTCGCCCGGATACCAACTTGCATTGAGGGCTGAGTAATCGTAACCGAATTGCGGGTCGGTATTGATGTTCCAGACCCAAAGCAAATTCTTGAGGCCGTTTGTCTTTACCATGCGGTCAAAGACGAGTCGGTAAAGCTGTTTGTAGCAGTCGCCACTGCCGACTCCCCACCAGAACCAGCCACCGCTTGCTTCGTGAAGCGGGCGCCAGATAACGGCGACATCTTTCTCCTGCAATTGCTTGAACAGTGCAGAAACTTTATCAATATCGCTTACGATGTCCTTGTATTCCTGAGAGGCTTCGTTGATTTCCTTGCAAGTGGAATCCTTGAATGCCTTGGTGTAGTTGAAGCACGTGTTGCTTTCGCTAGAACCCTTGGCGCCGTTGGCGCAGCCGCTGCTGCGGTAGCCGTTCATGGGGTAGGTGTCTTTTGTGTAGAACACCGTGTCTTCGCCGACTTTCCAATGCCATGTGAATGTCGGGATGCCGCCCAACTTCCAAAGTTCTTCTGCCATCAGGAGGTTGTTTTCGGAATAGCCTCTGAACCAGCCTTCATCGGAATGTCCGCCGGCGGCAAAGAGCATATCAAAACCGCCAATGGCGGGGTAGTGCCCGGAACGCTTGTAGAATTCGGCAATGTCCGTCTGGCCTTTCCACGAGACTTCGGCGTCGGTGTACTTGCAGGAATCGGCAGGAGTGCAGCCTCCCGGCGGAATGAGCCGCATGTTGCCGTAATCGTAGTTGAAATTCTGGTCGCTAATCATCATGCCGCTAAGCGTTGCCTTCGTAAAGTTCTCGCGCAAGAACGAGAATACTTTGCGAGCAGATTCTGTCGCGTTGGGCGTGACGGGCGCGGTCCCGATTTTGTATTCCGGGTCGGGGTGGCGCTCAACGGTGATGTTGTCTACGCCAATCGCCTGGTTTCCGACCGTAATCTTGTTTTCGCCGACTTTCATCTTGGCAGATGCGGATACGACGTAGCTTGAATCGCAATTGCGCGGAGTCGTGAGCATGGAGCCTACATCGACGCCGTTGACCGTGATTTTAGAAGTAATCCAGTCGTACTGCTTGATGAGAACTTTCGTGGTAATATCGTAAACGGCGGTCTCTTCGACTTTGACCGTAAACGTGATGCCGCTTGCGTCTGCGGGCTTAGCGTATTTGCCTCCGGAGAAGTCTGCGCCTTCGGCTACTGTTACGCCGTTCAAGTCCTCGGCTTCGTAAGTTGTCGGTGCCGCGTAAACTGATGTTGTAGCGACTGCTGTGGCAAAAGCCATTGCGGAACAAGCGCCCGCGAATAATTTACATCCCATAATCACACTCCAAATTTATATTACTTCACCAAAATTTTCCCGTTCTGCGCAAAGCCTTTTCCTTGCACTTTCACGAGGTATTGCCCGGCTGCAATTCCATTCAAGTTGATGCTTGCGCTTGCACCGTTGATGGCACGACTCATCACTTGGTTGCCTTGCATGTCGAAAATCGCGACTCTTGCGGTTGCGCTGGCAGCAGCGCTCGGAACGCTAATTTGCAAATTCTTTCCGATAATAGACAAACTTGCGGTACCCTTCTGCGTATGTAACGTGTTCTTGATTCCCGTTGTCGGCGGCGGGACGATTTCGTACTTGTCCCAGCCCGGCATGTCTTCGAGTGTCAAGGTGTATTCGTTGTTCATCACGATTTTCCAGCTTTCGGCGTTGTTGTCGTTAGCCCAGCCTTCCATCGCGTAGTCACCGTACCAAGGCATGAACCAGCTCCAGTTGGCGCCATCGGCCTTCATTTCGTCAGGGTAGGGCACGGAACCGTTTTCGCTGAGCGTAACGATCTTTCTCCCGCCGAAAATTTCCTTGACGGTTTCGAAACTCCCGACAAGGCTAGAGTGGTTTGATTCGCGCGGGTAGTAATAGTAGTCGCGGCCCACAACGTCCACGTATTCATCGCCCGGGTACCAGTCGAGTGCGTCGGTCGCTTCGTCGGTGGTCCATACCCAAATTAAGTTGTGCAAACCCTTCTGGTTTACGAAAATGTCGAACATGAGCTTGTACAAAGCGACGCAGGGCTTTGCACCATCGGTGCCCCACCAGAACCACTTGCCGCTTGCTTCGTGGAGCGGGCGCCAAAGAACGGCGACACCTTCTTTTTGCAAAGACAAAAGCGAGTCGGCGATCATTTCCATATCGCGGACAATTGCCTTGTATTCTGCACTTTCTGTTTTCCACTTGTCGGAGGCCTCATCATAAGCCTTGGTAATGCTGAATTCCGTGAAAGGTGTGTTGCCGCTAGATTCGGTGTAGAATGCTTCTACATCGTGCATCGGGTCTTTCCAGTGCCAGTTGAATTGCGGAATGCCGCCTGCTTTCCAGACGGTCTTTGCCATTTCGAGCGAAGCATGCGTGTAACCCTGATACCATTGCTGGTCGGAATTCTTGCCTGAGGCGTGCAAAAAGTCAAAACCGACGAGGACCACGTTCTTGCCGCTCGCCTTGTTGATGTAGCTGAGTTCGGTTTGTGTTTCGTAGTTTTGCGGGGTGTACTGGCCGTTGTTTTCGAACGGGCGTTCCGTCATGACGCCGCTAATCACGTGCTTGCCGAAATTGTTGAGCAAAAAGTTGTAGAGTTTCTGTGCGCTTTCGGTAGGCTCCGGCGTGACAGGCTTCGGTGAAATGTTCCACGGGCTTGCTTCGTATTCCGTGAGTTCGATGTAGTCGAGGTTGACCCAGCCCCAGCTGTGGATTATGCCGATCTTGTTTTCGCCTGCGGTGAGCTTGATTTTGCCCGCGCCCTTGATGGTCTTGAAATCGTCAGATGTGCCGAAAGAAATCTGGCCGGCAGAAACATCGTTGACGGTCAAGTTCTGGATTTTGTTGCCCGATTCTGTTGGCAATTGGTAATTGGCCCATAGCGTGTAATAGCCTGTGGCGGTTACAGTCACCTTGAATTCCAGGTTGCCTTCTTTCATCTGGACGAACTTTCCACCCGATGCATTTGCATCTTCGGAAACGACGACTTTGTGATCATTGGCAAGGACGGCGTCTTCGGCTTCTAAGCGGATGGGGGAGGCGGCAAAAGCGGAACCCGCAAGTGCTGCGACAGTTGCCGTAGCGACAAAATTTGTGTAATTAAAAGTCTTCATAAACATTCCATATCTCCAGCTGTAAATCTATATTTTTGAACCCCAAATTCAAAGGATTTTCGTCACTACTTTCTTTCAAAACGCAGGATTGTCATGCCCGACTTGATCGGGCATCTCCTTCTTGTGAAAGCAATAAAAAAAGTCCCGTTTTTCGCGGGACTCTCGAAGCTTCTTGTTACTTCACAATCACGGGCTGCGTCGTGGTGATTCCAGCGCCTTTCATGCGGACGATGTACTGTCCCTTCGGCATGTCGGCAAGGCTGAACACGTAATTGCCTGCGCCTAGCATTCCGTTAAAGAGGGTCGCGACGATTCTTCCGTTCATGCCGAATACGTCAACGCTGACCTGGCCTTTCGCCTTTGTGTTGAGCATAATCTTGTTGCCGCTGATGGTGAATTTGGAGGTTGCTGCGAGCTTGTTCTTGGAAATCGTGGTTCTTCCATAGGCGTAGTTTTCATCGAAGACAATCCTGATTTCTGGAATCATTTCTTCGGTGTTTTCGTAACCGCGCTTGAAGGCGTCGTACTTGTCGGTGTTGAAGTCAAAGAGCGTCGTGGCGCCAGCCTTGATGTCATCGTAAATCACCGTGCCGGTGTAGCCTGCGGCATAGTTTGCAAATGTGATGCTGAGGGTCTTGTTGCGGTCGGCAAAGCTAGAAATGTCAATGGAGCAAGTGACCTTTTCGCCTGCCGGAACCTTGCAGCTGCCGTCCGTTTCGGTCCATGTCCAGGAATCCGTAAGCTTGAAAATCAAATAGAGGTCTGCGTCCGATGCGCCGTTGTTCTTGGCTGTCCAAGTGAAAGTCGTTGCGCCGGAGAGGTCCCAGCCGCCCTTGTTCTGGTATTCCACCTGGGCGTTATCTCCACCGTAAGTCACGGCCATCATGCCGTTTCCACCGGAACCGCCTTCAATGTTCACGTCCTTGATCTTGATGCTTGCCTCTTCTTTTGCGGCGAGAGCAGTCATTGCCTTGAGCGCCGGATCAATCGTGTAGCTGTAACCACCAAAGTTAGCTTCGGTCTTGTCGCCGATGTACTGCCAGGCGAGAGCGCCTGCGTAACCGCCGTCAAAAGCTTTGCGGTAGCATTCTTCCGTGGTAATCTGCGTCTTGGCAGCCATGCTTGCCGTATAGGTGTCGCCTGCCCAGCCGCTTGCCGGGAATTCGCCAATAATCATCGGCTTGCTGTCGTAGCTGTACTTTGTTGCCATTTGGGCCGCCGTATTCACGAACGGACTCACAGCATCGTTTTGCCAGTACGGGTAGTAATGTGTCTGGAAAAAGTCGAGTGTACCGTTTGCCTCGCCGCCCGCAGCGATAAGCGCAGCATCGTTCCAGTGCTTTTGATACTGGATGTTCACGCTACCCGTCGAAACGAGAAGTTCCGGGTTCGTCGTGTGAATTGCCGCTGCGACCTTGTTCGTAAACTTCTGGATTTTGGCAAGAGCCATCTTCTTGGTGGTCCAGCCGCTGCATTCGCTCGTCATGCCTTCCGGCTCGTTAAAGACTTCCCAAGTCATGAGTGCCTTGTGATTGCCTATGGCTTTCACAACCGGAATCAAAACGTTGTCTATAAAAGCCTTAGTTCCTTCGTCTTCGAAAAGGAGCGTATTTGCCGTGATGTCAAGCTTTTCGTTGTAAAGACCCCACTGGTTCGGTTCCATCAAGTTGTGGCTGAAAAGGCACATCGAGACCATTACGCCGTATTCTTCGGCAATGTCCAAAGCCTTCTTCATGTTCGCAATAGTGTTTTCCTTAGGACCCGTGACCAAATGCGTGGACTCGTCAATCGTCGGACTCTGGCTCATGTTGTTGAAAAGCCACCAGCGGATTGCGTTACCGCCTGCGGCACGTGTGCCTTCCACGGCCTTGCGCCAAGCATTTTCGTCAAGCGGGGAGGCTCCCACGTCGGAGTTGTAGTCGCTCCAGGCGAGGTTTGTGCCCGAGAAGAAAATCTTCTTGCCGTTGTATTGGAGATCCGTGCCGTTTACGGTGAGTCCCGGTGCTGCAAAAGCGGCGGTTCCGAGAAGCGTTGCGGCGATTAAAGTCTTGAAGCTATTCATAGAATATCCTTGTTTTTCTTTGAAACTAGATAAATAACGATGAAATAGGTCTATCCCGACTTTTGAGTGTTGACAAAACAGTGGAAAATGTCCACACCCCCAAACATCCTAAATATCGTTAATAGAAAAATAGATTCGATAAAAATGAAGTCAAGTTGCTCTGTGATAAAATGCAATTTCTTCAGGGAAATGTAAGCGGAATAAATGCTTTATTTGGCGATTTTGGGGTGAAAAGTGACGAAATGCACACACGAGAAAAGGCAGCCGCTTTCGCGACTGCCTTTGTGTATTTAGCTTTTTGTGTTATAATCTACTTGAGGAGGACCTTCTGGGTGGCGTTAAACCCTGCGCCCTTGGCGCGGATGATGTACTGACCTTTGTTGAGGCCCTGGAGGCTGAACGTGTGGCTGCCTGCGCTGAGGTTGCCGCGGTGGAGTGTCATAACGCGCTTGCCGATCATGTTGAACACGTCGATGCTTGCAAAGCCGGAGGTGTTTGCGGTGA
Organism: Fibrobacter sp. UWB4; assembly: GCF_002210345.1. NCBI lineage: Bacteria > Pseudomonadati > Fibrobacterota > Fibrobacteria > Fibrobacterales > Fibrobacteraceae > Fibrobacter > Fibrobacter sp. UWB4. Next base: position 153,092 of record NZ_MWQI01000006.1, read on the forward strand.
GCGAGACGTTTCCGTTCTTGACGCTCATGCTTGCCTTCTTTGCGGCGGCAATCGGCTTGATTGCGGAAGTGCCTGCCGGCGTACCATCCTTGTTGTAAAGTTCGATGCTTGTGATGTGGCCCTTGCTCTGGTCTGCGGCCGAGAAGAGTTCTGTCTTCTTGTTGAATCCGTTGATGATGATGCCGTTGTCCGTGACCATGTTGTCGAAGAGCACCGTGCCAGAAAATCCGTTTGCGCCTGCCAAGATGAAGGTGACGGAGAAGAGGTTGTCGAGGTCCATCGGGTGTTCAACGCCTGCGTCGTCGGTGTAAGTCTCGATGGCAAATTCACAAGTGGATTTTGCACCGTCGTTGAGCCAGCAACCATCAGACGGGGACTGTTCCCAAGTCCAAGCCTTGTCCTTGGAACCGTCGCGGACAAATGCCATGCCGATCCAGATGCCGTTCATTTCGCCACCAGAACCCTTGTTTTCGATCGTGACGGCGATGCTCTTTGCGCCGGTCAAGTTCGGGACTTTCTTGAATTCGATATTTGCGCCGCTATCGTTGATGGCCTTGTAGGTCACGCCCATGAGGAGGTCTACATTTCCGGAATTTGCCTTGGCTGTGTCTGCACCGAATTTGGCGTTCTGCGTAGATGTCGGGCAAGCGTTAGTTGCTGCGGCTGCTTCGTTGTAGTTGTCCCAGCCCGGCATTTCGTCGAGGGTGATGATGCGTTCGTCGGCGAGGTTCTTCTGCCATACGCTTGCTGCGGTCTGGCTTACGTAGCCTGCTGACCAGGAATCGTACCACGGCATCCACCAGCTCCAGGTAGCGCCATCTTCGTACATCTTGTCAACGTCAGGAATCGGGCCGTTTTCGCTGAGCGAGATGATCTTGTTGGTGCCGGCCTTGTTCGTGAGGTCGATGAATGCGGAGCTGTTGCTCTGGTGATCGTTAGCGGCGTTGTAAATGTCGACGCTCAAAATGTCATAGTAGGTTTCGCCCGGAGTCCAGGACATCATAGCGGCGTCCTTCGGGTTGAAGTCCCAAATGAGGTTGTTTACGCCGTTCGTGAAGACCATGCGTTCGTAGAGCAACTGGTAAAGGGCTGCGAACTGCTTGCCCGTGTGGGTGCTCCACCAGAACCAGTTACCACCGGATTCATGGAGCGGGCGGAAGATGGCGGCGACGCCTTCTTTCTGGAGGTCAAGGAAAATCTTGGAGACGAGGTCAATATCTGCGACGATGGCCTTGTAAGCTGTGGAGAGTGTATCCCAAGTGGTCGTGCCCGTGACAAATGCTTCGGTGAAGTCGAATTCGGTATAGGTGTCGTGAGCGCCCTTGACGTAGAATTCCACTTCGTCACCCGGACGCCAGTGCCATGTGAATGCCGGAATGCCGCCCTTCTTCCAGGTGGTCTTGGCAATGTCGATTGCCTTTTCGGTGTATTCCTGGAACCAGCCGTCGTTCTTGTTCGCGCCCGTGGCGTTCATGAGGTCGGAGCCGACGAGTGCCGGGTACTTGCCGCCAGCCTTGAATACGGCCTGGACGTCTTCGTGCTGGGAGAAGTCGCCTTTGGTGTAGGCGTCCATGTTGCCGGTCATCACGCCGGAAATGGTCTTTTTGCCGAAATTGTTGACGAGGAAGTTATAAAGCTTGACGGCGGACGGGGTTGCCGTTTTGGTGATCGGGGCGTTGCAGAGGTTGAACGCCTTGGCTTCGTAGCCCTTGACTTCGATGTAGTCGAGGTCGATCCAGCCCCAGCTATTGGTGATGGCGATGGTGTTCTCGCCGGCTGCAAGGTTCATGACCGTTTCGACGTCGGCGAATTTGCCCTTATCGGTCACGTCGAATGTCACGGCGGAGGAGGCTCCGCCGACTTCGACGTTGTTAATCTTGGATCCGCCATAATTGTTCATGTAATGGAGAACGATGGTATATTTGCCTGCTTTTTCGACGGTCACCTTGGAAAATGTGATGTCGCCGCCGTTCATCTTGACATATTTACCGCCGGAAGCGGCTGTGTTAGAGGCTACGGCTGCGTCTTTGGTGATGGTTGCGTCTTCGGCTTCATACGGGGCCGCGAAGGCGGTGCAGGCGACTGAAAGGCCGCATGCGAGGAAAACTTTCTTAAAATCCATGTTCTCTCCTTAAGATACGTGTTCTCAAAATATATTGAAAAAAGCAAAAATGCAATAGCATTTTTGCTTGAAAGGAAAAAATATGTTTACGGGCATTTTTGGATGCCTTTTGGGCCCGTTTTTTAGCGTTTTTGGAACTTTGCCCCGAAAGTGAATGTGCGGCTTTCGCCCGGCTTGATGATGATTAAGTCACGGTGATGGTTTAAAGTATCGGGTTCTGCGGTCATCGGTTCGATGGCGATGCTCATACGGTCAGGCGGTGTGTAAATCTGGATGGCGTTGTATTGTTCATCGCCTGCCTTTTGCCAAATCTGGAGCGATTTGGTGTCGCTTTTGAGTTCTACAGTGGCTAAAATGTTCTCAAAATTTTTCTTGTTCTTGAGAACAAAGGTTCCGTTGCCCTGGTTTAAGCAGAAACAGTCGTTGATGAACTCGTCGTTGATGAGGCGCCCGCCCACGAAACGGGTATCCGGCTTGAATTCGCCTGTCGGGATGTCGGCCTTGTCGAGAATTGCGAGGTTTGATTCCGGGAGGGTCATCTGGAGGCCGTTGATTTTTTCACCGAGCGTGTAATAGGGGTGCCAGCCTTCGGAATAGGGAAGGTCGCATTTGCCGATGTTCGTGACGGTCGATTCGACAGTGTAGCTTTCGCCTGTGAACGTGATCTTGTTGACCGCGCGGAAGGGAAACGGGAAACCCGTAAATGCACCCGGCCAGTCGATACCGAATGTCGCGACGCATTTTTCGCTATCGCTTTCGAAACTCAGGAGGTTCCATTCTTTGTTCTGCAAAAAGCCGTGGAGGGCATGCGGTGCCCAGCTCACGTTGTTCACGAGCTGGTAATCGCTCCCGTTCCAGTTGAATTTGGCGTATGCCACGCGTCCCGGGAACGGGGCGAGTCTGCAACCTGCGTTTGTGTCGGGGCCCATTTTGAAAATGTCGTCGCCCTCGCGGTAGCCGAAAAGGAGGTCCTGGAGTTTGCCGTTATTGTCAGGAAGGCGCCAAGCGTTGAGGCCTGCGCCATAACCGCTCAAAATTTCGAATTCAGCGCCGTCGTCACGCTGCAAAACAAAGCACTGCACAGTGCCCAAAGGACGGGAAATAAGTTTGAAGTTGCTCATATCGTTGTTGCTAGTTGATAGTTATTAGTTATTAGAGAATTTAGTAATTAGACGAGAGAACGCTCGCAGGCTTGCTACAGACGGGAGCCTGTTTAAATTACTGCATTTTTCTCTTGATTTTGATTTTTTGCCGTTTTTTACGTCAAAATGATGGGGAAATTTCGTTTTTTGACGTAAAATTTTATACAAATTAACTGATTTTGGCTGAGAAATCCCGATTTTGGTAGCGTCGGGCTGCTTTTCCCTTCAAAAAATTGCCTGTTTCGTCAGTTTTTTGAAAAATTTGCCTCCAATATCTCGCAAATTTCTCAAGATATTATAGACAACGTTGAAATTTTACGTCAATTTCTTTGAAAATTCACCTTTTTTGACGTAAATTTTGACCTTTTTTCGATTTCACTCCTTTTTAGATTGCTGAACTCAAAGTTCTGCCGACTGCGGTAAAATCGCGATTATTATCAAACGACTAAAGACTAATAACCAATGACCAACTGCTAATTACTATCTTTCTCTTCATGGATTCTCAGACGATTGTTGCTCCGATGACGCCTGCGGGCGTGAGTGCCGTTGCCGCCATCCGCGTGAGTGGCTCGAAGGTGCGCGAAGTGGTGCGCCTCTTGTTCGGCGAATCGGCGTTCAAGAATTTGAAGCCTCGCGAAGCAAAGCTTGCGACGGCTCGTGACTATCGTACAATGATCGGCGATGACCGTAAAACGGCGCAAGTCATCGATAGCCTCCTCTACATCTTTTTTGAAGGTCCGAATTCCTATACCGGCGAAGACGTGCTGGAACTTTACCCGCACGGGAACCCGATTATCGTCCGCGAACTCATTCAGGTTATCAAGAGCGTCGAAGGCGTACGCTTGGCAGAGCCGGGCGAATACACGCGCCGCGCTTTCTTGAACGGTCGCATGGACTTGGTGCAGGCGGAATCTGTCGCCGATGTGATCCACAGCGCTAACCGTGACGAACTCAGGAACGCCCATCGCTTGCTCGGCGGTGCGCTCTCGAAAAAAGTCAAGACGCTTACGGAACAGGTCATGGATATCTCGGCCCGCCTCGAACTGGATGTCGATTTCTCCGAAGAAGAAGCTGACCCGGATTATGCGACTTGGGGCGTGAAAATCTCTGCGATTCGCGAAAGCGTAGAATCCATTTTGAAAAGTTTTAAGGGCAAGGCTGTCGTCAGCCGTTTGCCGCTTGCGGTTTTGTACGGCGCTCCGAATGCGGGCAAGTCGAGCCTCGTGAATGCGCTCCTCGGTGAAGACAGAATCCTCGTGAGCAACATCCCCGGCACGACCCGCGACTTTGTCGAAGTCCGCTTGTTCCTGGACGGGGGTGAAATCCGCCTTGTCGATACCGCCGGTATCGCGGACAAGGCGACCGATGCTCTCGATGCGCTTAGCATGGAAAAGAGCAAGGAAATCCTCGCCGAAGCGGACATGAAGATTCTGGTGGTGGACGGTAGTTTAGACGAGAGGCTAGAGACGAGAGACGAAAGTTGCATGTCCTGTCATCCTGAGCGAAACGAAGTGGAGTCGAAGGATCTCCATCCGGATTTTGTCGTCATTTCAAAGAGCGACTTGGGCGCATCTCGGCAGGTCGGCGCATCTTGCCAAGGCGGAAATCTTCACATTTCCTCCAAAACAGGGGTGGGTCTTGCGGATCTCAAACGCGCTATGAACGCCGCCCTTTTCAAGAAAACTGAAAATTCCGAAGACCTCTGGATCACAAGCGAACGCGAAAAGACTTGCCTCGAAGAGGCCCTTGCGGGCATCGACCGTGCACTTGACCTTATCCGCACGAATCCGGCGGTGGAACTTTTGGCTTTCGAAATGCAGCTGGTGCGCCGTTCGCTCCAGAGCATAACGGGCGAAATCTCGTCCGAAGACGTTTTACAACAAATATTTGCGGGGTTCTGCATTGGGAAATAGTTACGTTGGTCTCGTTCTTGCCGTCTTTGCGTTCGGCACTTACATGGTCCCTCTCAAGGCTTGGTCCAAGTTCTCGTCGTGGGCGTACCTCTCCTGCATGGCCTTGGGCATGTTCATCGGGCAGCTTTGCATCTCTTTTGCGACGGACTCGTTCCGCTTTTTGCCGGTAGGCATCCTTTGCGGTTTCCTTTGGGTGATTGCAGGCGCGTTCTGCTTCTGGGCGGTCAAGGCTGAACAGGACTTGACGGGTGCCGGTGTGCGCTCGATGGGCGTGAGCATCCTCGCTTCGTTTGTGAGCGGTGTACTTGTATTCTCGGAATCCACGCTGCTTTATTTTTCGATCCCGGCGATAATCCTTTTGCTTTTCGGCTTGAGCCGACTTGCCCCTCCGCAAGGGAACATTTTCAGAAATTGGCGCTCCCTTCTGGGCGGTCTCATTTTTGGGCTGTTCCTCATCCCCTACAAGTTTGCCGAAGTCCCCATACTCGAATTTATGGGTTCGTTTGCCTTAGGTATTTTTGTATCCGCAGAACTTTTGGTTGCAATTTTGAGTATAAAGCGACGTGCACTTTTTGAATATGGCGTTGCTCCGTCTGTGACGTCCATGTTTATGGGTGTCCTCTGGGTCATCGGACAGCATGGCTGCTTCTGGGCTATCGATTCGAATGGCGCTTTGGGTTACGCCGTTGGTTACCCGCTCACGCAATTGAATCTTTTGGTGAACTTGCTCTGGGGCGTGGTCGTCTTCCATGAATACCCGACCAAGCCGGAACGGATTAAGCTTGCCATTGCGGTTTTTGTTATTCTTTGTGGCGGAGCCTTGCTTGCACTGTCGAAAATGTAAAGTGCTGTAACTTTTTGTAGCGGTTGCTAATGCCGTTGGCGTTCTGTCAACGGAAAACATGTAAAAAACGCATTGCTTTTTTGCACATCCCCGATTCTGAATATATGTTTATAGTATGAGTTGGTGGAAGTGCATATTGATTGGGTCTTTAGTCGGTTCCGCGTCCGTGTGGGCCGTTAAAGCAGCACCGTTTTTAATCAATTCGACACAGCCGGATGGTTCTGTCGTGCAGATTCGAAAGGTCGGAAACGAACACTTTAATTACACGCTGACTGGTGAAGATAGTGTGCTTGTGGTTCGTGATTCTGCCGGTTATTGGAACTATGCCGACGAACATGGTAAAAAGACGGGTATGAGGGTTCATGCCAAGTCCAAACGTGGTGCAAAAGAGAAAAACTTCCTCAAAAAACGCGATTCTCACGAAATCTTGAGAAAGTTCCGCGAAAAACGCCTGAAAAAACTCCAGGAACAGCAGGCGGACACCTCTTTGGGACCCATGATGCTTCAGTCTTCTGCGGGTGCTCCCCAGATGGCTAATGAGTGGGGATGGGGCGGCAGGGGCGAAACGACCCAAAGTACAGGCGTTCCGACACGTCCGGCATTGAATTCTGTCCGAAAAGAGGGCGAAGTTCGTGGCCTTGTTGTTCTGGTCCAATTTAGCGATGTCAAGTTCAAGCGGGATAATGCCGCCGAAGAATATCTGAATTACCTCAATCAGGAGGGATATTCCAATTTTTATATGAGCGGCAGCGTGAGGGATTTCTTTATTTCAAATTCCAACGGCAAGTACCAGCCGACATTTGATGTTGCTGGGCCGATTACTCTGAAAGGTACTCGCGATTCGTACGGCTCTCAAGTGAACCCGAATAACATGGCGGCCGGTGCCGTCAAGGCTATTAGCGAAGCGATGGACTCGCTTGTTGCGAGCAATGTAGATTTTTCGCCTTACGATAGCGATGGTGATCGGGTTGTTGACTTTGTCTATATGATCTATGCCGGTGTCGGCTCTGCGGATACAGATGTGCAATCTGCGATTTGGCCCCATTCATACAATGTTGCAAAGCGTCTTACGCGTAACATGTCGATGAACCGTTACGCTTGCTCTCCAGAACTTGATGGCCAGTCGTATATGTATAATAGAAATACGACCGCGTTGAATGGCATCGGGACGTTCTGCCATGAATTTAGCCATGTGCTTGGACTCCAGGACCATTACGATGTGCAGGTCAACGACACGAGAACGAAAGTCCGTTACACGCCTGGTCAATGGGACCTGATGGATGCCGGGTCATACAACTGCCCGCAAAACAGATCGTATACGACGTCTTGCTCTCCCGCAAACATGTCCTCGTTTGAACGCTTTAGCTTGGGCTGGCTTGATCCAAGGTATCTAGAAGTTTCGGATACAACATTTGTTCTAAAGTCGATTCAGGAAAATGACGGGCTTGTGCTGACGTCTAAAAAGGATAATGAATATTACTTTGTCGATTTCCGTTTGCTGACGGGCTTTGATAAGGGACTTCCCAATAAAGGCGTCTTGATTTGGCATATAAACTATGACCGGTATTTATGGACGTATAACGAAGTCAACACATCGGACCCGATGAAGGTGGATCTGATCGAAGCCGATGGCAAAGCGGATATGTATTCGGTATCTGGTGACGCATTCCCGACGAATCGAGTTAATAGCTTTAACGGCTTTGTGACGTGGAGCGGCGATAGCCTCGGGCTTGAAGTTTATGATATCAAGATCGTTGATGATCATGCCGAATTTAAAACTCGGGGGAGCCGTACCCCGCGCGTGACGGTATCTTCTAGTTCGGCAAAGGTTTCTTCTTCGAGTGTTGCAGTCTCATCGTCGAGTAAAAATGTTTCGTCTTCGAGCCGGATCGCTTCGTCGTCAAGCCGGATTGTTTCCTCTTCAAGTCAAATAGCGTCGTCCTCAAGTCTTTTTGAAAAGAACTCCTCTATTGCCGAGGCCACTTCGAGTTCATCGGAAATGATGAGCAGTTCTTCTGATGCATCCTCGGTTTTGGAAAGCTCAAAGTCTAGCTCTTCGAAGGGTACTATTGCCTTGGATAAAAAGAATTCGACCATGCCGAATGTCCGCATCTCTGTAATGGATGGCGTTTTGATGGTGCATTCCAAGATTGCAGGCCGTAAGATGGTCAACCTTTTCGATGCCAACGGAACGCTTCTTAAAACGGAAATGTTCTATGGCGAATCCTGTGAAATTCGTTTGGGCGAAATTCGCGGAAAATCGTTTGTCATCGCGACGGTTGAAAACGAAGGACGGATAATAAAATCATATAAAGTTCGAATGAACTAGAAACTGGGGCGAAAGCCCCTTTTTTACAATATGTCATCCTCGCCATGATAAAATGTCATTCCCGCCTCCGAGCGGGAATCTCCTTTTTTAGAAAATATCTAAATTGTCTAACATGAAAAAACTTTTCGCTAGAATTGCTATGAGCTGCGCGCTTGTCCCGGCACTTTTGACGGGGACGTCTAGGGCCGCAGTAAACTTGCCCGTGCATAAGGAAGTCCTTGATAACGGGCTTACCGTACTTTTGTACCCGAACAAGCAGGCTCCGACAGTGAGCTTCCGCCTGTTTTACGTGACCGGCTCCGTCCACGAAGTTCCCGGCAAGTCTGGACTTGCGCATATTCTGGAACATGAACTCTTCAAGGGCACAAAGAAGGTCGGCATCTCCGATAGCGTTGCCGATGTCAGGTTCATGGCAACCCAGGATTCCTTGCAGGCTTTGATCCGCTCGGCAAGACTTGCTGACGATACCGCCCGCGTGAAAACGCTGACTGTAGAACACGATTCCGTGCTGAATGAGCACCGCAAGATTTTCATCAAGGATGAACTGTGGGGCGCCTACCAGGCTGCTGGCGGAACGGGTCTCAACGCCTTTACGAGCGACTTGGTCACGGCTTACACCGTAACGCTTCCCAAGAATAAAACGGAACTCTTTATGTGGCTAGAATCGGACCGCATGCAGAACGCCGTGTTGCGCGAGTTCTATTCGGAACGCTCTGTTGTCCGTGAAGAACGCCGTATGCGCTACGATGACCGCCCGACGGGCCGCTTTTACGAAACGCTGAATTCCATGATTTACGAAGCGTTCCCGTACCGTGTGCCGACCATCGGCTGGCCAAGCGATATCGAAAACCTGACACGCGAACAGGCCGAAGAGCATTACCGCAAGTATTACAAACCGCGCAATGCAATTCTCGTGATGGCAGGCGATTTGGACACGCTTGAAACGATGAAGCTTGTCAAGAAGTATTTTGCACCGATCCCGGCCGGCGAAGCATTCCCTCCGCTTACCGTGCGTGACCCCGAACAGGCTGGCGAAAAGCGTTTGACTGTCAAGCGCAAGGATGCCCCGAATCTTTACACGCTCGTCTTCAAGACTCCCGCTGTGGGCGACAGCACCCTCTACGCACTTGACATTGCCGAAGGCGTGTTGAACGGACGTTCCGGCCGCCTCTACAAGCGCCTTGTCGAAGAAGAAAAAATCGCCGTCGGCGTGAGCGCAAGCAACAGCCCGAACAAGTACATCTCCGAGTTTTCTGTCCGCGTGAATCTGCGCCCCGATGCCAATCGCGAGAAGGTCGAAAAAATCGTCTGGGAAGAACTTGAAAAGTTGAAATCGCAGCAGGTCAGCGAACGCGAATTCCAGAAAGTCAAGAACCGCGCTTATGCAGGACTCGTCCGTAGCTTGACCGATATGGAAAATGTCGCGACCATGCTCGGCTGGTACGAAGTCTATGGCGATTACCGCATCTTCCTCAACTGGGCTGATAATTTGGACAAGGTAAATGTCGCTGACGTGCAGAACGTCGCAAAGAAAACATTTGTCCGCGAAAAGTCCATTGCCGGATTCCTCGTGAAAGAATAAAAATGAGCGACGCTAATGCGTCGCTTTTTTGTATTCTCATACTCTCTTCGAAACATGACTGCTGCGGATATCAAATGCGAGTCCACAAGTGACCTCTCGCTTGATACCCTTGCATGTCATTCCCGGCTTGACCGGGAATCTCCTTACAAAGCTTCGATTTCCTCTTTGGTGAGACCGAATGTATCAGCAATGATATCTATTGAAACACCTTTGCTTTTTTGCAATTTTGCTTTTTCTTTCAACACTTTCTCATCGTGTTTTTTGAACGCATCTGAATCGTGCTGTTCAATGTAGTCCAGCACTACTTCGTTATCCCATCTGGCGTTCTTCATCATAAGATACTCCTCAAGTTTGTCTCCCTTCAAATTAGATATTTGAGAGACCGAAGTCAAGTGCTTGAATTTTTTGTTTTGGAGAGGAGGAGGGAGTTCTTTCAGTAAACTTGAGTATCTAAGTGCGAATAACCATTGGTTTTCGTTTTGTTTTAAGTCTATTTCTCTATAAATCTTTGGAATTTCAATGATGGTGAAGTTGTAACTGTCCATCATTATTTCGCCTGTCTTAAGGTCGCAAATGGAGCTTCGGTGAATAATGCGATCATCCTCAAACAGTCTATGTTGAGCGATTGCCATGATGTAAGTCGGCTTGACCTCGTATTTCCATCCGGGATAGCCTTGCGATACGACCATCTGTCCTGCGTAAAAAGCGAGTCTTTTCATAAAGTTTGTGAAAGGACGAATTTGAACTTCAATTTCAATGAGTTTTCCGGAATCGTCGGTGCAGTGCAAATCAAAAAATGTAGTCTTTGATTCCTTACTGCCAGTCGCGTTTTGCTCCGAACCACGTCTGCGGACGTCTGTAATAGGGTGGGGAAGCTGTGGCCCTAAAATATCGTTTAATAGGTTGATGAGGTTTGTTTTAGAATCTGGTTTGTCCGGGTCAAAAGCCTGCTTGAAAGCAGGATCAATTAGAAGGTCTGTAAACGGGCTTGTTTCGCCTGGTTTGATGAAATATTCAGACAAGGAATCTGGATTGTTTTGTTCCATATTAAACGCCTTTTCGCGACGATCCCTTGATTTTTGAAAATGTATCGTAGGGACCTATCGCGATGAATTTGCAACGCATTGCAAAAATATGCAGTGAACGTCGTGTTGATACAAGCAGCAAATGCTGCGCCGATTCATCGAAATGTTCGTCCGTCTCCTATACGGACGTGGTGCCCTACGTTGATTCAGACTTTATCTGAGTTCGGCCGGGAAGCTCTTTCCCAGGTACCCTGCGACGTCCATTTTTGATAAATGTCGTCACGACCGTCAAGCAGAGAGTTTAACTTGCCTACACGTATGCGGATTAGTTACTCATAAATAATATACACAAATGTGTACTAAAATGCAAGAGAAAAAAATTTTTTTCAAATAAATTTCAAAATGTCATCTTCTGACAGTCTAGTATGTTATATTGTAAAGTATGTTAGGAAAATGCTTAAATAATACTCAAAAACGTCAAATTGAAGCTTTTTCACCAGAAAAATGCTTGGCAAAGCTTGTTGATGACAATCTGACTGGTGAAAAGAAACCCGGTATTTCCGTTGCGGAACATTGCTTGATAACGGGTTTTGTTGCTGAGGAATTGTGCAAGTCCTTAATTGATAATGTGAAGGCGATACTGACAGAATCAGCTCCGTTTTTTGCGTCTATACATGATGTTGGAAAGATTAGTCCGGATTTTCAGCGGATGATATACACTTCTTGGCTTGGTAATGTCAAAGATTTTCCGCAGTTGCAAAGTGCTAATGAAAATAGGGCAAAGCGAAAAGATGTGAGTTTTCACGGAAAGGTTTCTCAAGTATCTATTGAAAGTAGCTTTCCTGAACAAAAAATGCTAGCAACCATTGAGGGAATGCATCACGGCTTTAAACCGAATTTTAGCCCAGTTGCGGAGAATAGCGATATTTATGGCGGCGATAATTGGACCACATTACGGCATAAGCTTATTGAGAACTTGAAGCAGAGTTTCCCTTATTCGGGGTCAAATAATTTAAACGAATGGAATCAAGCGTGTGTTATAGGCGGTTTTATTACCGTTGCGGACTGGATTGCTTCTGGTGGTTATTTTGGGAATATTCAGCAAAATCATTCTTATAGTAAAGATGATTTGAAAAGTATTGCTCATAGGGCTGTCCATAATGCTGGTTTTATACCACTTTCTATAAAGTCAGGACTGCAATTTGAAGATATTTTTGGCTTTACTCCTAGAAAAATTCAGTCGGATCTTTTTGAATCAGTTACTTCTCCTGGTGTTTATGTATTAGAAGCCCCGATGGGCTTAGGAAAAACAGAAGCGGCCCTTTATGCGGCTTATAAAATGCTGGAAAAAGGTCTTGCTTCTGGAATTTACTTTGGCCTTCCGACTCAATTGACATCCAATAAAATTTATGAACGAGTGGAATCGTTCCTTAGTAAAATCGTGGGCGAAGAATCCTCGTATTGCTTAAAGTTGCTGCATAGTTCTGCTTGGCTTGAAGAAGATTCTTTTGGTGAAGATGCCAAAGTTGGCAAGTCTTGGTTTGATTCTAAGAAAAGAAGAATTTTGGCTCCGTTTGCCGTTGGCACTATTGACCAAGCACTTATGGCTGCAATGAATGTCAAGCATAGCATGGTGCGAGCATTTGGCCTGGCAGGGAAAGTAGTAATTCTTGATGAGGTGCATAGCTACGATTCCTATACTGGAACGATAATGAATGCCCTTGTTGATGAATTAAAGCATATTGGATGTACAGTAATCATTTTAAGTGCTACGCTGACATCATCTCAGAAAAAGAAAATTTTGAATCTACCGCTTGAACAAGTCTTAAACGAAAGTTATCCCTTAATTTCAAGCCAAACGGACAAGTCTTTTTCTGAAATTTCGAGTTTGGGAGAATCCAACCGGAAGGTTTCTATTCAAATAAGTAAAGATGATAAAAAGGCTTTTGATGTCGCTTTAGAAAAAGCAGAAAACGGAGAACAGGTTCTTTGGATAGAAAATACAGTTGCTGAAGCTCAGGATGCATACAAGAAACTTGCTGCAAAATCTGCCGAAATGGGCTTAGAATGTGGTTTAATTCATTCTAGATTTATAAAGAAACAGCGCTCTGAAATTGAAAATAAGTGGGTCTTGCTGTATGGGAAAAACGGCTATTCCAAGCGAAGTACTTGTGGACGAATTTTGGTAGGAACGCAAGTCCTAGAACAATCTATTGATATTGATGCGGATTATTTGATAACCAGGATTTGCCCGATGGATATGCTTTTGCAAAGAATCGGGCGCTTATGGCGACATCGCGAAAATGATAAAATTCGTCCTTCGACAGCAAAATGCGAAACACTTGTCCTTTCGCCTGTTATTGATGATTTTATAAAAAGTGATAAAGTTTTTGGCGTGACGGGTGTGGTGTATAGCCCCTATGTTCTGAGCCGAACACTTGAGGTTTTGAAAAGCGTAGAAGCTATTAATTTGCCGAATGATATTCGTGGGCTGTTGGAAGGCGTTTACCAAGAGCGGCAGGAAGAAGGAATCCTTGCTAAAATGAAAACTGATTTGCTGGGAAAACAGTCTCATTTGCAAGGACTCGCTAGGGTCGGCTTATCTTCAGCTATTTCAACATTGCCAGAATCTGCTGTACAGACACGATATTCTGATGTTGATACGGTTTCTGTGTTGTTGTTAGAATCTTTCGAAGTTGAAGAAAATGGAGTTGAAATAAAGTTCTGGAATGAATCAGAGGCGATTGTTTTGCCTAAATACCCGTCAAGTGAAAGACAAAAAAGAGAATTGTCAAAAAAAATCGTGGATCATTGTGTAATTATAGCCAAAAAAGATGCACCTTCGATAGAGAGTCATATTAAATATTTTGAGAATTACGTGTATCTTGGCAATGCCAAAGATAAAGAGGATGATGAAGAATGCTTGTTCAGAGCGGTTATTGTGGATAAAGACTGCTCATTTAGGGATTTAAATCGAAATCGTTTAGACGAAAACTCCAAAAAAATGTTATATACAAAGAGTGTTGGTTATAAAATTGAAAAGTAAGGCAGAAAATGAAAGAGAATAGATTTAATTTGATTGATGAACCTTGGATTCCTGTTGTTGGAAAGGGAAAAGTTGGATTAAGGCAAATCTTTGCTGATGAATCCATCGCAGCTCTTGGAGGAAATCCTGTTGAAAAAATTGCTGTATTCAAATTGCTTTTGGCTATAGCACAAAGTGTGATAACTCCGAAGGATGAATCCGAATGGAAATCTTTGGGGGTAAAAGGGCTACAAGAGCGAGTTTCCGATTATTTAGAGAAATGGTATGACAGTTTTTGGCTTTATGGTGAAAAACCGTTCTTGCAAATGCCTGAATTGAAGAAAAAAGCAGAGGCATTGTCCAAAAAGGAAAAAAGAGAACCTTATAAAATAGGGAATGGTACTTTTGCTGATTTAATGGCTGAAAATAATACTTGCGTAACGCAATATGATTTTAGGGATGTTTCTCAAAACGATTCTGATAAAGCATTATTTTTATTGGCTGTCATTAATTTTGCATTTTATGGGAAACAACCAAATCAAGAACTTTCTTTAGAGAAAAATCTTAAAAAGAATGTAATAGCAAAGCCTGGTGCTAGTTTAGGATTTTCCAATTATCTACATTCATTCGGACTTGTTGAAAATGTTGTTACATCTGTTTATTATAACTTGCTTTCAGAGCAAAATGTAAGATCTTATACTTGGTTGTCTGAAGGAGTGGGTAAACCATTTTGGGAAATGATGCCAACAACCGAAAGTGATTGTGTAACAGAAACTTCGAAAAAAACATTATTAGGTCATTTAATACCATTGTCAAGATATGTGTTAATGGTAGATAATGGCTTGTACTTTACTGAAGGTGTTATTTATCATTTAGCCAAATCAGAAAAGAAAAAGGGGCAAAGTGTAGAAAATTGGATTGAAACTAGTATGTCATGGTATCTAGAAAAGGATGAAATAAAAGCGTTAAATGCCGATATTTCTAAGAAACCTTGGAGAATGTTGACATCAATGTTGTCTTTATCGGATACGGAAAGGAAGTATTGCAATTTGGGCTTGTCTTTATTCATAAATCGTATTTCAGAATATGATAAAGTATTTTCTATATGGTCTGGAGGTATTGATGTTTCCGGAGATTCGTTTGGAAAGAAAATAAAGAATAATGATGATTATGTTGAGTCTGAAATTCAATTGCATTCAAGCGCTTTTGGTGATTCTTTTTGCAATAAGCTTTTTGAACAAATGAGAAAACTCGACGAATTTTGCTCTGATTTGCAAAAATTTGTTGTTGGGTATAATGTGGAGATTAGAGGGGGGAAGTCTTCAAAAAATGCAAGGCAGATCGGATCGCAAAATATTCCAAGCGTAGAATCGGATTATTGGCAGCAGTGTGAAGGTGTTTTCCAACGAATTGTTGACACCTGTTCGATTGAAAATACAGACCAATATAATCAGGAAATGGATAAAATCAATGCTCAGATTTGGCAATTTGTAAAACAGATTTATAACCAATATTGTCCGAACCAATCGGCTCGTCAATTGGAAGCTTGGGCTAAAAATTTCCCTAAAAAGTTTGAAAAGAAGAGGTTATCATAATGGCTGATGAAAATAAACAGAAAGAACCATCATTGGTGGCAAAGATTTTTGCTCGTTGCAAAAATGATAAGGGATTTGCAGCAACTCTAAAGAGAGCTGATAATCCTGATACCGCTTATCAGGCATGGGAAATTTTAGCGACCTATGGTGTTCCGCTGGATAAAGACTTTAAAAGATTGCCTTATGCTTTGGTTCTTGCCGCTGTTGCAAGGTCTTCTAATGATCAGGACGGAAAACTTGGCTTAGGTGCTGCTTTGGCTAAGGCGTATCAAGATGAAAAGGGAAATGTTGGTGATGCTGCAAAACCTAAGTTGCGTCGAATTTTGGCTTGTGATGATGTGGTTGAAGTATGTCAAGTGCTACGTCCTATTTTGCAATTGATTTGTAGTAGAGGTGTTGGCATCTCTTTTGAAAAACTGTTAAATGATTTGAAATATTTTAATTCTGAAAAAACATTGGCTTCTTGGGCGCAGGATTTCTTTGGCTCAAAGTCTAAAGAAAACGAGGAGCCGTAATGTTTATATCTGTTTTACGATTAAGTCGGAGTGATGTTCAACAGATTGCCGTATGTAATCAGGGTGTTTTTGATGCATACACTCTGCATAAAACGGTATATTCGATGTTCCCAAAGGAATCTGAGGAAACAAGAAGCTTTTTATATGCAGATCATGGTGGCGATTTCAATGAAAAAAGAATTTTGATTCTTTCGAAAAATTTGCCAAAGGAGCCTCAAATAGGAAAAGTTGAAACACAAGAAGTCCCGTCGCAATTTTTGCAACAGGAATATTACGGTTTCGAGGTTTTGATGAATCCTGTTCGTTGTGATTCTAAAACGAAAAAGAAAATTCCCATTAGAGGGAATGATAAAGAAACTTTGAAACATTGGTTTTTAGAAAAGGCCGTAGCAAATGGATTTGAGGTTGTTTCAGATTCATTGTCTATTGGGAATACTTCGGTTTTACAATTCCATAAGGACAAGCAGAAAGTTGTTCTTGGAAAAGCCTCTTTCAAAGGCCGCCTTAAGGTCACTGACCGAGAAAAGTTTATTAATGCATTTGAAAAAGGACTGGGAAAAGGAAAAGCGTATGGCTTTGGACTTTTCCAAATTGTTCCACTAACAAATGTAACTGTCTAAAAATTTTAATAATAGGAGATAAAAATGGTTAATCAGAACCCTTACACCAACAAGAAAATAGAATTTCACATCTTGCAGTCTTTCCCGGTTACGTGCTTGAACCGAGATGATGTGGGTGCACCGAAAACGGCTATGATTGGCGGCGTGAGCCGTGCTCGAGTTTCTAGCCAATGCTGGAAACGTGCTGTTCGCTTGGCGATGCATGAAGTAAGTGGTGTTGAACTTGGCACCCGTACAAAATTGCTTTCGGATCTTGTTGCATCTGCTTGTAAAGAAATGGGTGCTACACCGGAACAGGCAAAAGCATGTGGCGATAAAATTGAACAAATCTTTATAAAGTCAGACTCTAAGAAAAAAGGTGATGAAGAAGGAGATTCTAAAGCCGATACCTTAATGTTTTTGGCTCCTGCGGAAATCTCTTTGATTGCCGAAAAGTTCAAGGAATGTGAATTTAAGCCTGAAGAAGTAATTAAGGATGCTAAGCATCCTGAAAAGGATTTGGCAAAGATTATTGAAAAGTCCAAGTTTGCTCAGTCTGAAACATTGGATGGCCTTGATATCGCCCTGTTTGGAAGGATGGTTGCTCAGGCTCCGACAATGAATGTTGAAGCTGCATCTTCTTTTGCACATGCGATTTCGACACATCGCGTAACAAATGAAGTGGAATTCTTTACTGCTGTTGCTGACTATTCTAAGGATAATCAGGGGTCGGCTCATATGGGTTCTCTTGAATTCAATGCTGCTACATATTATCGTTATATTTCCCTTGATTTGGGTCAACTTTATGAATCGTTGGGCGGAGATCAGTTCTTCCCACAAGCAGTATCTTCTTTCATTAAGGCTCTTTATGTAGCTGTTCCTTCGGCAAGGCAGACAACGCAGGCTGGAGCATGCTCTTGGGATTTTGCTGAAGTTTTTGTTCGCAAAGGACAGGGAATGCAACTTTCGTTTGAAACGCCTATTCTCAAAGACGATAACGGTGGTTTTTTGTCCAAAAGTAAAGAATATATGAAAAATACTCTTGCTAAAAAGGAAAAGCTTTCTGGTTCGCTGTTTGGTTTGATTAAGAAGTTCGAATTTGGTGAAGATGAAAACTTCTCTATCGATAATCTTATTGATGGTGTTGTAGCGGCAATTAAGGAGTAACAATGGATACTCGTTGGATGCTTCTTTGGTTTGAAGCTCCATTGCAATCTTGGGGTGCAGATTCCAAGTTTTCTCGCAGGGATACGCTAGAATTCCCGACGAAGTCGGGTGTTCTAGGTCTTGTTCTTTGTGCAATGGGAGCTTCTGGTGAGCAGAAGGATTTGCTGGCTTGTTTTTCGAATTTAAAACAGATTGTTTTATCGTTTCAATATGATAGGGATTCTTTGTTGCATGATTTTCAAATGATTGGTTCTGGATATGATTCCAATGATCCTTGGCAATCTTTGTTGATTCCTAAAACTGGAAACGGTAAGTCGGCTGTTGGTGGGGGGACAAAATTGACGCATCGTTATTATTTGCAAAATGCAGTTTTTGCGGTGTTGCTTGAGGTTCCTGCGGATTTGACGGAAAAGATTGCGAATGCTTTGCAAAATCCAGTATATCCAATATATCTGGGACGACGCTGCTGTGTTCCGACTGATTTCGTATATCATGGAGAATTTGCTTCTGAAAATGAAGCGGAGCAGGCTGCAAAGGATTATGCCGCGAAGAAATCAGAATTGCGTAATGAAAATCTTCCTGATTATGCAAAAAAATTGTTGTCTTTGAATTTTAAGGTGATAGATGGCGATTTCCCTGAAAAGGGCGATGTCTTTACATTGAATGATGTGCCTATACAGTTTGGTACTCAAAAGATGTATCGTGATCGCCGCGTCACCAAGATTTCAGAAGGATTGTCATAAATGGCTGATGGTCAGGTAAAAGAAAAAAGTAATCGATTGATTATCAAGGTAACGCATGATACGTTGCCTCAAATAAAAGATCGTTATCCATTTCTTTATCTTGAACGAGGCCGTTTAGAAATAGACGATAGTAGTGTTAAGTGGATTGATTGTGAAGGCGAAGTTATTCGTCTTCCTATTGCCACAATAACGACCTTGTTGCTGGGGCCTGGAACTAGTGTAACTCACGAGGCTATTAAAGTTCTTGCTGCCGCAAATTGTAGTGTGTGCTGGGTTGGTGAAGACTCGTTACTGTTTTATGCAGTGGGCAATTCACCAACCGCAAATACTCGAAATTTACGACGACAGATGCAGATTTCGTGCGATCCTGAAAAATCGCTTGCGGTCGCAAGACGCATGTATGAGCGACGTTTCCCGGATGAAAATTTGAAAGGCAAGCCTTTAAAAGAAATGATGGGGATGGAAGGATATCGTGTTCGAGCGTTATATGAGAAAAAAGCAAACGAATATGGAGTAGGGTGGCGAGGTCGTTCTTTTACACCTGGAAAGATGGAATTGAGCGATGTCACTAATCAGGTGTTGACCGCTTCAAATGCGGCCTTGTATGGCATTCTATGTTCTTGCATATATTCTATGGGGTATTCGCCGCATATTGGATTTATTCATTCTGGATCGCCATTGCCATTTGTCTATGATATGGCCGATTTGTACAAAGAAGAATTGTGTATTGATTTGGCTTTTAAAATGACATTGGATTTGGCGGGAGAGTACAATAAACATCGGGTATCAGCTGAATTCCGGAAGCGGGTTCTTGATTATAAATTGTTAGAACGTATAGGTCCAGATATTGAGGAGATGCTAGGTAAGTAAATGGTTGTTGTTATCGCAAATGATTTGCCCCCAGCTGTTCGGGGAAGAATGAAGTTATGGTTTGTAGAACCGAGAGCGAACATATTTGTGTCTGGAATAAAAGATTCTGTCGCAAATGATGTCGTTCAATATTTATTGAAGTCATGCCCTGCTCAATCAGGGCTTTTAATTTTTCAGCGGATAAATAAGGCACCCGGATTTAAGATTTGGGGACAGGGGGATCCGAATAAGAAAATAGACGAAATTTCGGGTTATCAGCTGATTGTTGAAAAAATCTTAAATCAGTGAAGTACTATATTTTGTGTATTGCCAAGTGTGTAATCACAAAATCTTGGTGTTTTCTCCGCGTAAGCGGAGGTGTTTCCCTTACGACGGGTGAACTTTCCGATGTTTATGAGTTTTCTCCGCGTAAGCGGAGGTGTTTCTATTATTTGACTGGTGCCGATGTTAATGAGCAGGTTTTCTCCGCGTAAGCGGAGGTGTTTCTCTGTATTGCGCTTTCTTGTTGGAAATCCAACCGTTTTCTCCGCGTAAGCGGAGGTGTTTCTTGCTGAGCGCTGAAAGGTTACTATCCAAGCCCGTTTTCTCCGCGTAAGCGGAGGTGTTTCCCGCCTTTTACCATCCTTGATATAGTCGGGATCGTTTTCTCCGCGTAAGCGGAGGTGTTTCTGTAGTCAAATCCTACGTAAATATCAAGTTGGCGTTTTCTCCGCGTAAGCGGAGGTGTTTCCATTCGGGTTAGCGTTATCCAGCTTGTTTTCGCGTTTTCTCCGCGTAAGCGGAGGTGTTTCTGGACTTGTCAGCGTGTCCGTCGAACACGTCGGGTTTTCTCCGCGTAAGCGGAGGTGTTTCTATACAATCTTTCCACCTTCAGAAGCAACACCGGTTTTCTCCGCGTAAGCGGAGGTGTTTCTATAGGTTCGGTACTTATTCATTTCCGAGCCTAGTTTTCTCCGCGTAAGCGGAGGTGTTTCTAATTTACAATCCTGATAGTAATACTTCATTTTGTTTTCTCCGCGTAAGCGGAGGTGTTTCCAACGGACATCATAGAGCACCCCCGCGAAATTGGTTTTCTCCGCGTAAGCGGAGGTGTTTCTTCCCGCTAAATAGCTTATCGAAAAAAGAAGAGGTTTTCTCCGCGTAAGCGGAGGTGTTTCTCAATCACGCTTTTCACGACCATCGCAGAAGATGTTTTCTCCGCGTAAGCGGAGGTGTTTCCTCCTGGGTCCTGGACTTTGAACCCCAACCAAAGTTTTCTCCGCGTAAGCGGAGGTGTTTCTCGCCAAAGTATCTTATAGACTTCTTGGTGTCTGTTTTCTCCGCGTAAGCGGAGGTGTTTCTTCAAGTGATTCTAGCCCATTTCGTGGAAAGTAGTTTTCTCCGCGTAAGCGGAGGTGTTTCCATCTTGGCGTCTACATAGCCATGCTCAATTCTGTTTTCTCCGCGTAAGCGGAGGTGTTTCCATCTTCTGCACGTCGGCGGTGATTTCGTCGAGGTTTTCTCCGCGTAAGCGGAGGTGTTTCCTTTGCGCCCGGGATTTCGGTCTGCGTGGCGTCGTTTTCTCCGCGTAAGCGGAGGTGTTTCTCATGGTGAGGAGGGCGATTTCACCGAAGGTTCGTTTTCTCCGCGTAAGCGGAGGTGTTTCCTCTTTCCTTTTTTCCATGTTTAATTTTATTGCGTTTTCTCCGCGTAAGCGGAGGTGTTTCTTGGCTTCCAAAGTTTTTGAAAGGGCTTGGTTTGTTTTCTCCGCGTAAGCGGAGGTGTTTCTCCACGCCAAGCCTGAGACTTTGCAGCGTCAAGGTTTTCTCCGCGTAAGCGGAGGTGTTTCATGGTCAAGACAATGGAATTAGCGAATGGACAGGTTTTCTCCGCGTAAGCGGAGGTGTTTCCTTTTCACGGTCTATCAAAGCGGCATAGACGGTGTTTTCTCCGCGTAAGCGGAGGTGTTTCTGACTTTATTATGATTGCTCAGTTGGAGGATTAGTTTTCTCCGCGTAAGCGGAGGTGTTTCTGACTCTGTCAAGGTTCAACCCGATTCTTTGTGGTTTTCTCCGCGTAAGCGGAGGTGTTTCCTGGTGTTTCGCGACGGACACAACCGGGTTTACGTTTTCTCCGCGTAAGCGGAGGTGTTTCTTATGGATCCAGTATTCGGTGCTGCTGTCATTGGTTTTCTCCGCGTAAGCGGAGGTGTTTCTGGCATATTATACACTTTTTTGACGCGCTGACGGTTTTCTCCGCGTAAGCGGAGGTGTTTTCGGGTTAACTTGTTCAAGATTCACGCCAGCCTTGTTTTCTCCGCGTAAGCGGAGGTGTTTCTTGTTCGGTGATGAGCTTGGTTCTTTTTTGCTGGTTTTCTCCGCGTAAGCGGAGGTGTTTCTATTCAGCCAGAGCCTGCTGTGTGGAAATATAAGTTTTCTCCGCGTAAGCGGAGGTGTTTCTCCATTAAATACTTCACATGAAGTAGGCTATCAGTTTTCTCCGCGTAAGCGGAGGTGTTTCTTTCGATTCCGAAGAAGTCCGTGAGCTACATCGGTTTTCTCCGCGTAAGCGGAGGTGTTTCCAAAAAAACTAAGATTGTACATGAACGTATTGAGTTTTCTCCGCGTAAGCGGAGGTGTTTCCAAGCACCGCAAGACCGAAACGCTGGAACTATGGTTTTCTCCGCGTAAGCGGAGGTGTTTCTGCTCTGCCTTCGCCTGCTAGGAAAAATTCTCCGTTTTCTCCGCGTAAGCGGAGGTGTTTCTCAAGCGTCTTGGTGGTCATATACTCCATCTTGGTTTTCTCCGCGCAAGCGGAGGTGTTTCTAGAGGAGTTAGCAGGAGATGGAGTTTGAGCAAGTTTTCTCCGCGCAAGCGGAGGTGTTTCACAAGAGGCCGCCGCCGCAGGCGCTTCAATGGAGTTTTCTCCGCGCAAGCGGAGGTGTTTCCGGTAAAGGCATTTTTCCGCTTTCGATCGACGCGTTTTCTCCGCGTAAGCGGAGGTGTTTCCAAATTTTCCAAACTTCTCTGCATATACGAGCGGTTTTCTCCGCGTAAGCGGAGGTGTTTCTAACCCCTGTCAATCGACCATAGATAGTCTTAAGTTTTCTCCGCGTAAGCGGAGGTGTTTCCATTCACCTGCAATCACCTGAGTCTTCAGCGCCGTTTTCTCCGCGTAAGCGGAGGTGTTTCTGCAGCTGCTCAATCTGAACTTTTACGCGCTCAGTTTTCTCCGCGCAAGCGGAGGTGTTTCCGACCAGTAAACTTCTTAATAACTTCTTTGCCTGTTTTCTCCGCGCAAGCGGAGGTGTTTCTCCGTCAACGACGGTGTAGGGGTGTTTCTTGTCGTTTTCTCCGCGCAAGCGGAGGTGTTTCTCGAGAAAAAAGAAGTCGAAGAGGTGAAAGACGGTTTTCTCCGCGTAAGCGGAGGTGTTTCTTCTAGCGAAGCAACGCGTCTGAGCGAAGAGACTTTGTTATTGCACTAGTAATAACAAAAAATTCCCGCTTTCTCGGGAATGACATTACACCCCTTCAATTTCTTCGATCTGCTTGCCGAGTTCGCTTGCTTGCTGTGAATCTTCGTTGTAGATGGCGTTGATTCGCTTGCAGCTGAGTTCGAGCAGATTGCGGGCTTCGATGGAATCGCTCTGCTTGCGGAGTTCGCGCAATGCCTTGTCGATTCTCTCGATGTCCTTCTGGTCGGGGTAGCCCTTCATGAAGGCGTAGAAAAGCTTAATTTGTGTGTTGTATTCGCTGTCGGATTCGCAGGCGAGCAAGAACGGTATCACGCGCACGTTGAGGAGCTTCGAGAGGTCTCCCATGAACGTGTTGAGCGTGAGACCCTTCGGGAAGAGTTCTTCCGTGTCTTTCTGGATGTCTTCGGTGTTCACGAAATCGCCCTCTTCAAACTGCAGGAGCATTTCGTTGAGCATATCCATTTCGTTTCGCTTAGCTTGTTCGCGATACTTTGCCTGGTAATAAATCGGAAGCGTCGTGAGACAGTAATGCGCCTGGTTTGCACCGATAAATTCACCGATGTAGTAGATGTCGGCGTCTTCCTTGAGAATGTCTTCTTCGTTATTGAAGTTCCCGATGCGGGCCGGTATAGGAATCACTTCCATGTTCGAAAGTTCATGAAGTCGTTCGCGCATGGCGTCAACGTCCAAATTCTCGGGGAGTTCCACACCGTTTTCTTCCATCGTCTTGAGAAAGTTGTTGAACTTTGCATCGACGGCGCGGTTGACTTCTCTTCGGCTTGGCTTGTGCTCGAACTGACGAAAGTCGCCTTCCAACGTCAAAAGCCCATTTTTAATCATATCACCAAACGGTGTTTCGTTGGGTTCAGCGTCGGGAGAGGGCAAAATACGTGCGTAGGCAATCATCCTGCCGCACAACTGATCGTCATTTCCTTTTTTCTGTTCGATTCCAAGCATGTCCTAAAATTAACAAAATCTAGCGGACATGGACCATTTTTTGTTGGGTATAACCTTGCGCTGAGGTCTTTACGACGTAGATTCCGGGGGTAAGGCCGTTCAAATTGGCGATTCCCTTTGCGCTGCGAACGAGTTTCCCGTTCGTGTCATAGATGCGGGTTTCGCTAACGGTTGCGTTTACGCGGGCTGTTTTCGCGATGGCAACGCCTCCCTTGTCTACATCCTTCTCGGTGAGCTTGATCTGGTCGAGGTTCGGGCCATCATTGCCGTCAACGATGGAGAACGTGATGTAGCTTGCGCCTTTGGGGAGTGTAATGGTTGATTCTTTTGTCTGGTATGTGGTCCACTTGTCGGTGGCTTCGAACGAGATGACTTCGGCGCTCTTGCATCCGTCAACGCCTGCGGTACATGTGCCGGGGGCTGCGAAGGCGAGGTTGCGAGCTTTGCCGCTGCCGTTTGCGTATGTCATTTCCATCGTGTATTCGCCGGGGAATTCTACATAGACGGGGACTTGGACGGTCGATTTCCCGGTGCCGAAGTTGATGTAGCCGGTGCCAGCAAAGCCTGCGTTTGTGCTTTCGTTGATGGCGTTGTCGATGATGCCGTCTTCGGCCTGGAACGTAGTTGTACCTTTGGCTTCAAAGATGGCGCCGAGTTCGATGTCTTTGGTCATCGTGGTTTCCCAAGTGCTTTCGCTGCCGGCATCGCTTGCGCTCTTGCCGGTCCAGCCTGCGAATTTCCAGCCGGCGGCTGGTTCTGCGGTAAATGTGATTGCGGTTCCTTCGGCGATTTTTTCGCGATTCGGGGAGGCCACAACGGAGCCGCCAATAGAAGAATTAATTGTTAAGTTGTAGTAAGTGACGTTTGCTTCGAGAACGGTAATCTCGTTAGAGCTTGCGCCGAGACCGCCCATGGAATTTGCGGCACGTACCGTAACTTTGGAGCCGGCGGCAATGCTTCCGACGTCAATGGAATTTGTGGTAGTATTGCTGTGGTACTTGCCGTTTACAAAGATGGCCCAGCAAATGGCGTTGTCGTCATCGTTCCAGATGATGTTTGCGCCTTCCTGCGAAATCTTCGGGGCGGAAACCTGTGCCGTGAACTTGGTCGGGTCCCAGTTGTCGCTGCCGCCAAGAACGTTTTGGAGCGTGTATTTAGCGGCGTCGCTTGCGTTCCACACGGTCTTGAGTGTTGTTGCTGTCGATGCGTCTTTGCCTCCGTTAAAATACGTTTTACGTTGGCTCGTGTTGATTGCGCCGCCGCTCCCGTTCTTGCTGTTGTATTCGCCGAAAATAACAGGCGCAGAATTCATGTCGGGGCCCCAGCCTTCGGCTTTGGGTTCTGCGCGCATGACGGTGTTTAAAAAGACAACTTTTGCGCGGCCCCAGGAACGCCCGAGATAGAATGTCTTGTTGAAACCGGAATTGCTGACTTCGATGATGGCGTTGTTGAAAACGTATCCCCAGGTGTCAGGGTTTTGCGATGCCGTGATGTAGCCGCCGTTACGTGTCATCACGAGCTTGGTGCCTTCGAAAAATACATCGCCACCACCACAGATAAAGTCTACAGTGCCGTCAATTTCGCCACCTTCCCAATACGTGCGGCCTTTCTTGGTGTAGTATGTGTCTTGACCGCTCAAAAGACGCACGTTCTTGTAGATGAATTTGTCGCCTGCATTTTGCTGCAGAGCAACCTGGCGTGCTGCGTTTGAAGAGCTGACGGAACTTCTGTTTTGCAGGGTGATATCCTGCATGTACATATTTTTGTTGCTTGGGAAGTACAGCGTTGCAGTTGTGCTGATGCCTTCGGTATCGGTTGTATTCCAGATGATCGTCTTGTCAACGGACTGCCCGATGATGGAAATGTTCGAGCCGCTGAATGTCGATTTGCCGTGCTCGTCACCGGTGACCTTGGTGATATTGTATTCGCCGTTGGGCACAAAGAGTATGAATCGCTTGGACTCGGTGGCGCCCGAAGAAGATGCCTTGGCGATAGCCGCCTTGAAGTCTCCATCGACGCCAAGCACAAAGTCAAACCCGTGCTTTGCAATTGCGGAAGCGCTCGCCGCCATCGCAAGCGGCATACAAACTGCAAACCTGTAAACCCAACTATTCAACATATTACCTCTTCCTTATTTGTCATTCCCCTAACGGGGCTTGACTGCTGCGGTTATCCAATACGCACACAAGCGTTCGTGCAGTCTAACCTTGCATGTCATTCCCGCCTCCGAGCGGGAATCTCCTTCTTGAACAGAAACAGGAGATGCCCGATCAAGTCGGGCATGACAATATTGTTAATATTCCCTAGTCGTTTTCCCGTTCACGCGGTACGTTTTTCCGTTCCCGCGCATAATGTAAGCCCCAGCACCGTTTGCGTTGCGGTTGAAGTCTACGAAGTAGCGGTTGCCTTGCTGCGTTTTGCGTTCAGTGCGCATTGCTTCAATGGACGTGCGCGGAATTTCAACTTCGCCAGCTTTCAAGTCTTCGCTCATCCAGCCGATGTAATCGATGTTTGCCATGCCATCTTTCGAAAGGCTTGTGAACTTGAGTTCGCTATAGCCTTGTGGCAATTCGATTTCGATGGATTGCACTTTCCATGTTGTCCACGCTGCGGTGGATTCCATGCTGCCGTCTGCAAGTAGCGTCTTGTCGCCTACGGAAACGCTGTATCCACGTGCGGAACCGCCGCCGTTTGCAAAGCTGAGGAACAGCGTGTATTTGCCTTCCTTGAATGCAGTGACACCGTAAGTCACGTAGCTTCCGGTGGAGTTGTCCACGTTGGCGTAGCCTTCGCCGACGAATCCCGCGTTGTTTGCTTCCTTGACTCCCTGAATGTCGATGAAGTTTACTCCGTCAATGTATGTTTTGCATGTGTCGTTCCCGCACATTGCCGAAGGTGGTGGAGGCGGAACGTAGCTGTCGTCCATCTTGGCGAGCGCTTCGAGGTAAGCTTTTTCGGTGCTGATGAGAGCCGTGCCGTATTCGCCTGCCCACTGGTATCCCGTGCGGCGTTCTTCGCTAATTTTTGTGAAGTCCTGCGTCTTGGTGCTTGCGCCATCGCGGTCGCAGAAAAAGTAGTTGTCGTTGTTGACTTCGTAGAATCGGTACCAGAGAACGTTGCCTTCGCGTTCTTCGAAGCGGCCCTGTTTCTTGTTGAAGTAGAGTCCTGTGACGCGGGTCTTCTTGTACCATTCAATGGCGCCCTTGATGGATTTCTGGATGGCTTCGGTTTGTTCGGGCCAGTTCATCAAGAACCACACGACACCTGCGGATTCGCTACCGGACTTGCTGTCGAGTTCGTATGCGCGCGCGCCGACCGGGGCGAGACTGTTGGTGTCATGCTGGGCGCACCAGACGGTGAGTTTTCCGTCGTTTACGATTTGTGCCTTGAGCAAGTAATCGATCGCTTTGTCGAGAGCGGATTTCATCTTGCTGCGGGTATTGTCGTCAATGATGTCCGAGTCAAATGGACTTGTCTTGTTGGCAATATCCATCATCGTGACCATCGCGCGGATCATGGCGTTGTCGTTCAGCGTAATTTGGTCGGAATAGTTACCGCGCTTGGGCCAGACTTGCGGGAGGCCGCCTTTGGAGCGCTGCATGGTCAAAAGGAAATTGACGGCCTTGTTGAAACTTGTCTTGAATGCGGATTTGTAATTGCTGTTCGTTGTCGCCTTGTAGCGCACGGCGAGCAGCCGCATTTCTTGAACAGTCGCGTTGTTGTCGATGGTACCGAGGTCACCGCCGCCTTTTGCCGTCCAGGAGGATTTTGCGCCACCGGTGTATGCGCTCTTGTACTTCTCGGCGTGAGCCTTGTCAAAACCGCCGTTTGCGATTTGCCATGTGGTCATGTTGTAGGTGTACTGGTCAATGTCCATGCCGGATGCCGCGTCGGTAAGTTCCGAATAGCCTCGGTAGCTGTTGATTTTCGAAACCGCCGTTGATGGAGGCGCGTAGCTTGCCGCAAATGAAAAAGACGCGACAGACATTGCCGCTACAAAAAACTTGTAGTTACCAAACCCAAAATTCTTCATAAAAAACCTATAGAAGAGTTCTTAACCCCACACCACTTCTATAATCTACATTATAATAGGCCGTTTTTTGCTATGAATTTCTTTTAAGTGTTGTCCATGGACAATGGGAGCGGTAGCATTGTCTCCTTTGCATGTCATTCCCCTAACGGGGCTTGACTTGTTCGCCTCGGATATAGAAACATGTAAGCATGTTTCTGCATCGCTCGGCTCCGTTGTCATTCCCGCCTCCGAGCGGGAACCTCCATCTCGTTTTATAATACACGTTGTATAATACTTTTTTAAAAATTTTTAGAAAAATAAAAAATCTTCAAAATTTCTTCAAAAATCTTAATTTTGTATAGTAAAATTTATTGCAGAACTATACCGCAAAATCTAATTTATAGGAATGAAACCAATCACCGAATATCAAAACTACCGAGAATACATGCGGGACTTCTACGAAGAACGCAAACGCAGTTCTTTGTTCTCATGGCGCGAATTCTCCAAACTGGCGGGG
This sequence comes from Fibrobacter sp. UWB4, assembly GCF_002210345.1. Lineage (NCBI taxonomy): Bacteria > Pseudomonadati > Fibrobacterota > Fibrobacteria > Fibrobacterales > Fibrobacteraceae > Fibrobacter > Fibrobacter sp. UWB4. Next base: position 181,503 of record NZ_MWQI01000006.1, read on the forward strand.
TTTGCTTCGCCAAACTTTATGCAGCTCGTTTGCGAAGGCAAAAGCCGCTTGAGCAAAACGGGAGTCGAGAAAGTGGCGGATGCCATGGGGCTTGCGGGTGCTGACCGCGACTATTTCTTTGCGATGGAGCGTTTTGGCGATGCCAGGAGTGATTCTATGAAACTCCAGGCGTTTAACGAAATGCAGAAAATTGCAAAGGAAAACCGTTTGCGAGTCGTCGATGCCGAGGCGTTCAAGTATTTCGAATCGTGGGTGAACCCGGTGTTGCGTGAACTTGCACCGATCATGCCGGGTGCAAAACCGCTGGAACTGGCGCGCCAATGCATTCCGGTCGTGAGTGCCGCCGAAGTTCGCCATTCGCTTGACTTTATGTGCCATGCGGAATTCCTCAAGAAAATCGGCGAAGATACCTACGTGCAGACTGAGAAGGTTGTGACGGGATCTTCCGAGGCAATTCCTTTGGCTCTGCGTTCCATGAACCGTCAAATGTCGAAGTTTGCAACCGAAGCGATTGACGAGGTTCCGCCCGAAAAACGCCATATCACGGGTGTGACGTTTGGTATTTCCGAAGAGACTTACCAATGGCTTGTGCAGAAGCTTGAAACACTCAGGCAGCAGGTGGTTGCCATGGCTGCTAAGGAAAAAGAATACGATAAAGTTTATCGACTGAATTTACAACTATTCCCGTTAACTAAAGGGAGAGAGGCATAGTATGAAAAAGTTGTATAAAATAATCGCTATGGCATGGACGGGACTTTTGCTGTCTTGTTCTGGTGATCAGTCTAGTGGTCGCGATCTTGCCGGTGCAACTACGGAACCGAACTCCACGCAACGCGCAGAATTGACGGAAGAACAGAAGGCCCTGCTGGAAAAATCTCTGGTCGTATTGGTTGGAGGGACGATTGAAAATTCAAATGATATTAGTGTAGATCCCGATCAGAGTGTTGCCATTGATTCTTCCGTATTTGGAAAGTTGATGTTCCCGTTTGACTCGGTACCGGATACGTCATTCTATACTTCGAGCTTGGATGGCTCTAGGTCGTGTCAGGTTTCTGTTCAAGCGAAAGAGTCCGGTGTAGAACTCGAACAGTCGATGTACACGCAAGACCGATACGGTCAATATTACAGCTCTAGTATTATTGCCGTCAAGGTTGTAGATGTCGAGGGTACTCCTGTTTTGCTGAAAACTGTTGGACATACGGATTATTGGGGCTATGGAACGTCTTGTTCTGAATTTTTGAATGAATTCAAGCAGTCGTGCGAAGCGTCTAACGGAATTTTCAAGGATTACGAAGACGGTTGTCGCAATTATTTTTTGAGCTTGGTGTGCTCTATGCTGATGCCGGAAGGAAAAACGGCGGAGGACATCGTGCGTTCCTATACGAAGGAATACAGGAATACCTGTAAGGAAGATTCTATCAAATATGCTCCTGTTGATACTAAAGTTGATCCTTTGCAAGGTTGTCATATCACAAACGATGAAAACGGCGATCATTATTTTGGGGATTGTCCTTTGATCGATGATGGTGTTGATAAGGATGTATGGCGCAGGGACAGTGCATGGCGTATGAACTTGACACGAACCTTGGATGTCTATGAGGAACAGTTTGCCGTTTTTAGAGAAGAGACTGACGGAAAGTCGGGTTATATCAGTCACGAAGAATTGGACAATGAAGCCGTTCTCGCGTATAACTCATTCCCGAAAGACAAAGTGGCAAACGCCTATCGCAAAGAGGGTATTTTCCACTTGCCGGATTCCCTGCTTGCGGTATTTTTCCCCACGGCTGCGAACCACCCGCGTGCATATACAACGCTTCAAGGTGAACCTAAAGGTATGGCTTATTACATCGTCGTCTTGAAGGATATCGGGGCCAAGGGACATGCCCTGAACAAGATCGATGCAAGTGGAATCTACGTAAGGGATATTTTGAAGAGTGGAGAATCTTGCCCGGAAGATGCTGACGAATATTATTCCGTGTATCTGATTCGAGGCTCTACCGAATGGGATATCAGCGAAAAGAATATTGTCCGTAGTACCTTTGTGAGCCCGCTTTGGAATTGCGATGATTCCGAAAGTATTGAGCGCATTGAACCTTACGGTGAATGGACCAATCGTGATGGATTCTAAGATTTAGTATTTAATATTTAAGAGCTATTTTCTATCTTAAGGGCGTATGAATACCAAAATCTATTACACCCTTACTGATGAGTCGCCGTTCTTGGCAACTCAATCCCTGCTCCCGATTGTATCGGCTTTCGCAAAGACTGCCGATATCGACGTGGAGACGAAGAACATCTCCTTGCCGGGCCGCATTCTCGCTGCTTTCGCAGACACGCTCCCGGCAGGTACGACGTTTGCCGGTAAGCCGGTGACGGATGACCTCGCTTTCCTCGGCAAGCTCACGCTTGAACCGGATGCAAACATCATCAAGCTCCCGAACATTTCTGCTTCGGTGCCGCAGCTCAAGGCCGCTATCGCCGAACTCCAGAAGAACGGCTACGCTCTCCCTGACTACCCGGATGCTCCTCTCAACGACGAAGAAAAGGCTATCCGCGCTCGCTACGACAAGGTGAAGGGTTCCGCCGTGAACCCGGTGCTTCGTCAGGGTAACTCTGACCGCCGTGCTCCTAACGCTGTCAAGAACTATGCCCGCAACAATCCGCATAGCAACGGCGTGTGGAACGAATCTGTGAAGACTTATGTCGCGAGCATGCAGGCCGATGACTTCTACGGCAACGAAAAGTCCATCACGATGGCCGAAGCCGACTCCTTCAAGATTGAATTTGTCGATGAAACTGGTGCCGTGACGGAACTCCGTGCCGCAAAGCCGCTCCTCAAGGGCGAAATCATCGATGCGACCGTCATGCGCATGGCTTCTCTCGAAAAGTTCATCGCCAATGCGATGGCCGAAGCCAAGGCCAAGGGCCTCCTCTTCTCCGTGCACCTCAAGGCCACGATGATGAAGGTCTCTGACCCGGTGCTGTTCGGTGCATTTGTCCGCGTGTTCTTCAAGGACGTGTTCACGAAGTACGCAGACCTCTTCAAGGAACTCGGAATCGACGCGAACAACGGTCTCGGTGACTTGTTCAAGCGCCTCGAAGGCAATGCCAAGGAAGCCGAAGTCAAGGCTGCTATCGACGCCGCACTCGCCGCAGGCCCGGACCTCGCCATGGTTGATTCTGCTAAGGGCGTTACGAATTTGCATGTGCCGAGCGACGTGATTATCGACGCTTCGATGCCGGCAATGATCCGCAATTCCGGCTGCATGTGGAACAAGGAAGGCAAGCTGCAAGAAGTTGTCGCCTGCATTCCGGACCGCTGCTACGCCGGCATTTACGACGAAACGATTGAATTCTGCAAGCAGAACGGCGCTTTCGACCCGAAGACTATGGGTACTGTGCCGAACGTGGGCCTCATGGCTCAGGGCGCCGAAGAATACGGCAGCCACGACAAGACGTTTGTCGCAAAGGGCAAGGGCGTTATCCGCGCTGTGAACAGCAAGGGCGAAGTCCTCTTGCAGCAAGAAGTCGCTGCTGGCGATATCTTCCGTATGTGCCAGGCCAAGGACGCTCCGGTGCGTGACTGGGTGAAGCTCGCTGTAACGCGCGCCCGCCTCTCGAATACGCCGGCTATCTTCTGGCTCGATCCGGAACGCGCACACGACCGTGAAATCCAGAAGAAGGTCGAAGCCTATTTGCCGGAACATGACCTCAAGGGTCTCGACATCAAGATCATGAGCCCGCGCAAAGCTATCGTCGAAACGATGAAGCGCGCCAAGGCTGGCCTCGATACTATCGGTGTGACGGGCAACGTGATGCGTGACTACCTCACGGACCTTTTCCCGATTCTCGAAGTTGGTACTTCTGCAAAGATGCTCTCCATCGTGCCGCTCATGGCTGGTGGTGGCCTCTACGAAACGGGTGCAGGTGGATCTGCTCCGAAGCAGGTGCAACAGTTCCTCGCCGAAAACTACCTCCGCTGGGATTCTCTCGGTGAATACTTCGCACTTGTGCCTGCATTCGAACAGGTCGCGCTGAAGGATGGCAACAAGAAGGCTAAGGTCTTGGCCGATACGCTGGATGAAGCTAACGGCAAGATTCTCGAATTCAACCGCACGCCGGCTCGTAAGATCGGTGAACTCGACAACCGTGGTTCCCACTTCTACCTCGCTCTCTACTGGGCTCAGGCTCTCGCCGCCCAGAAGGACGATGCAGAACTCGCCGGCAAGTTCGCTCCGATCGCCGCTGCTCTCTCCGCAAAGGAAACGGAAATTGTCGCCGCTCTCGCTGCCGAACAGGGTAAGCCCGCCGATATCGGTGGTTACTACGTTCCGAAGGCTGAACTTCTCAAGAAGTGGATGCGCCCCGTCGAAGCGTTCAACGCAATTATCGACAACATCTAATTTGTCGTCACCATTACAAAAAAGGAGTGTCGCAGAAATGCGCACTCCTTTTTTTTGCTTCGCTGTGAATTCTTAGAACTGCCCGCGGCTCCCGTTGATAATCCATTGACACAATGCCTCAATGCCGTCGTAGTCGGGGAGCGTTTGCAAGAAATTTTTTGACTTGCTGCGTTCAATGAAGTTCCGCCAGACCATTTCGTTTTTGCCGTTCAGCCCGAGGTGTTCTTCGATAGCCCCGCGCGTCCAGACCCAGATGCCTTGCTTGCAGAGCTTTTCGTGGATGTTTCGGATGGGACGTTCTGCTTCGGGCATGGATGCCATCATGGCGTATGCTGTAGATGCGTTGATATTGCTGTGTTTGTTGACGGGAAGCCCGTTTACCAGACGCAGGTGGTTATGGCAAGCGAGTTCACGGAACAAGTTGCGGCATTGCGTGATGTCTGGATCGTTTGCTTGTAAAAAGCCGTCGCGAGTCGCTGTCGTAAAGGCATAGTCCAAATCGACAATGGCGCGTACGGGAATGTCCATTGCCGTTAAAACCTGCATGCTCTTTCGGGTATTGCTCACGCCGCCCTGGCGCACGAGTGCGCATTTGATCAGTGCAAAGGATTGCCCGGTAATGCGCTCGAAAAGGGCGGGCAACACTCGCCATTCCGTTTTTCCTTCGGTAAGCAACACGTAGTCGGCGAACAAAAGTTCGTTGCTGTTCGAAAGACTGAATAGCATTTGCAGCTGGCTTGGCGCGTCTTGGACGACCTGGCGGACGGCATCTTCCATTCGCTTGCGCATGTATGTACCGCGCTCTTTATTTTTGCGAATGAGTAGAGATGTGCTCACGTCTTCACTAGTGACCATTTGCGCGGAGTGTGTTGCGAATATGACCTGATAGCCTTCGTTCGAAAGATTTTTGAGCGCGACACGAACAAGTTCAACTGCTTGCGGGTGCAAAAAGAGTTCCGGCGAATCAATTAGCAAGAGCGTTCGGCTCAGGTAATGATTGTTGTGGTGCTTCTTGATTTCGGCAAGATAGCGGATAAGCGCCATCTGGATGGCGCGTTGCGAACCTGCGCCCATGCGCGAGATGTCGCGTTCAAAGCCGTCATCTTCATCGACCACTTTAATTGTTGCGCTCTTGAGGAAGGTTTCGAGCGTCGGCACGGGAATGTCGAGTTCCACGCGGACGCTTGGAAATAGCGGGCGAAGTGCCGTGTTGACTTCTTTGTCGAATGCCTGGATTTCTTCGGCTTGCCTGTCGCTTCCTGAGGACAGCAGTTCCGTAAACTGTTCGATGACTTGACTCAATTCGCCGCCAAACTTGCGTTCCAGGGGCTTGAAAATTTCGTGCATCAATTTTGTGTAGGCGTTGTTCCCTTCAAAATCCCAAATGGCGATGGATTCCGGGAACATGCGGTTAAATGCCGCGATAAACTGGTCGTTGACGCGGACCCAGTCTTTGCCTTTTCGTTTGCCGTTAGGCGGGCAAAATGCCCAAAATTCAATATTGCCGGGAAGTTCTCCCGGAATGCGCTGCACTTTCTTGACGCGAAGCGATGTCCCTGCCAAAAATGGCTCGATTTCAGCCGCTTTCTCGTCTCCAAGGCGGTTTAAGATCTGTTCTGTGATTCCTTCAAAAATTCCTTCGGCTTCGACGGGGTGGTTGGGGTCGTCAAAATAGGAAATATCCAGCGAAAAGTGGGCAAGCAGCCAGCGTATTCCCATCAAGATATTTGTCTTGCCTGCGTTGTTATAGCCAATAAGTGCGGTAAAATCACTAAGCGGAAAAGTCTCGCGCTGGATAGAGCGGAGATTCGAAATCGTAATTTTGGACAGTCTAAGTGCTTGCGGTTGCATAGCTTGAAACTATAAAATCTTTTAGCGAAAAGCGCTTTTTTGAGCGAATGGAAGCGAAAAAGTGCAAATAAGACCGTATAATTTGGAATGAAATTGGTGAAAATTGCCTAGGAAACGAAAAAACACCTTAGCTGTTGGGGCTAAGGTGTTTCTTTTGGGGTTAGGAGGAGAACAAAGAGTTCTTGAACATAAAGGTATTTAAAGTTTGAATGTTGATGCCGTTTTTTGCCATTTTCGTGTTGAAAAGTGTTGTGAACTTCTCAATGGAGCGTTGTAATTTTCTACAATTAATTTTAGGTATGTAAAAAAGAGGTTTTGTTCAGTGTCAAACTTTGAAAATGAATCGGGTTTTATTTCTAAATTTCCCGGCATGAAGAAATACGCTGCTCCAGTTATTCTTTTTGTTTTGGCTTGCGCCTTAATTGTTTACCTAAAAGTTGATTTTTCGGGATCGTCTTCTTCGTTTGACGTTAGCCGATACATGAAAACTCGTGCTAAGATCGATTCCCTGGAAGTTGCCCTGTGGAATGCCCAGGGGAGTGTTGACACGCAAGTGAAAATTCGCGATGAGCTTGCCAATTCTTGGGAAGAGCTTTCGGCAATGCGTTCTAATTCTGCTGCTGACGAAGCTGAAGCCTCTGAAGAGAATGTAGGCGGCTTTTCGGGTGGCGTTTGGCTCTGGATTATTGGTGGAACGCTTGCTGTGCTTCTTTGTTTTGTTGTCCTTGTCCTCGTGCTTATTCATCGCAAGAAGGTCGTTGAAACGCGAATGATGGAAGCTCTTGCGAAGTCTAGGGAAACTGGGGAAATGCCTTCTGTTGACGATACAGAAACGGTTTTGACTCCGCGTGTCCATGCTCCCAAGAAGTCTATTATTGACGAAGCTGAAGAATTTGCTGCCAAGCGCCGTGAAACGATGGAACTCCAGACGAAGGCGGCCGCAAGTGCTGCAGATCAGACGGCGACGGACTTGAATGCTTCGGGCGTGAATGCTACGAAGGCCGCTTTCGAAGATGAACACGGCGTTCCTGAAAACCGCATTTTGACTTCTCCGTTTAACGGAAGGACGGTTCTCCGCCCGACGGCTAGAGAACGCATCACGTCGGCGATGCAGTCGCTTTCCGATGTGCTGCATCATGACCGTACCAAGGTGAAACCTGCTGCTCCGGCTGCATCTCCGAGGCCAGAAGTTGTTGCAACTGCTGTGGCTCATCCGCTTGAGATGAATCGCTTTGACCGCGAGTCTTCGGTGAACAGCAAGATTTTGCAGATGTCTCGCAGAGGTTTCCCGGCTTCGGCAATTGCTTCGAAGCTTAAGATTCCTCAGGCTAAGGTCGAGGCGGTTATCAAGGAAGCCGTAGAAGCAGGTAACTAATGCGTTACCGCTTTCGTTGCGAATATCTAGGCAGCGCCTTTTACGGCTGGCAAGAACAAAATTGTGGCGGCAAGCTCCGCTTTGTGACTGTGCAGTCAACGCTCGAAGAGGCGCTGTCTGTTGCGTTACGTGCGCCCATCCGCGTGGTGGGGTCGGGCCGAACAGATACGGGAGTCCATGCCCGCGGCCAGTGTGTCCACTTTGATTTTGATGGCGAACTCGATCCTGTAAAAGTGGTGCGTTCCGTGAACGGGCTTACCAAGCGCTTGATTCGCATTCGCGATTTAGAACCTTGTGCACCGGACTTCAACGCCCGATACGATGCGGTTTTACGTTATTACCAGTACACGATTTTTACGCGCCCGGTGGCGCTGATGCGTGACTTTGGCTGGGAATGCGGATCGCTGAATCTGGATATCGATGCGATGGGCCGCGAGGCGCAGTCTTTCCTTGGCGAACATGATTTTATTGATTTTTGTATCCCGCGTAACGATGGAAAATCGACGCTTTGCACGTTGAGCGAGTTCCGCCTGGAACGCTTGAACGACTGGAGCTGCATGTTCCATATCAAGGGAAATCGCTTTTTGCACCGCCAGGTACGTGCGATGGTCGGGACGCTTTTTGATGTTGGTCGAGGCCGCTATCCCGAAGGTACGGTCAACCAGATTTTCGAGAAAAAGTTCAAAGGCGAACGCACGTGGGCGCCCCCGCAGGGGCTTGTCCTCGAGAACGTGGAATATAGGGATTATTAGGGCGGTATGGGCTCGGTCGCCTACGGCTCCCTTTGAGGTATGAGGTTATTGTATTAGAAATGCCCAAAGCCTTGCAGAGCAAGGCGACCACAAAGCGAAGCGACCTCAGAGCGAGTTTACGAGCGTGCCCAGAGCGCAAAAGTCGCTAGCGGCGAAGTATGTCAATCATTTCTTTCACGGCGCGTTCCATGCCGACGAGGGCTGCTCGGCTCACGATGCTGTGACCGATGATGATCTCGTCAATGCCGTCAATCTGAGCGACCGCTTCGACGTTCCTGTAGTTGAGGCCACGGCCTGCAAACACGTTCAAGCCATACTTGTGGGCGAGAACCGTCATGTCCTGCAACGCTGAAATTTCACGGTCAACTTCTTCGCGGCTACCGAGTTCAAAAGCGGTTGCGTACTTGCCGGTGTTGAACTCCACGTAGTTTGCGCCGACCTTCTTGGCTGCCTTGACCTGTTCCGTTTCTGCATCGATGAATACGCTCACCTGAATATCGTTGTTGCGAAGTGTCATGATGTACTTGGCCAGTTCATCAATCTTTGCGGAAACATTTAAACCGTCTTCTGTCGAAAGTTCCGTATGGATTTCCGGGACTAGTGTTACCATGTCCGGCTGGCGGTTGATGGCGAACTGTACCATCGCCTGTGTCGGTGCCATTTCAAGATTCAACTTTGTCGTCACCGTCCCACGGAGAAGCCTGATATCTCGGTCCTGGATGTGTCGCTTGTCTTCACGGAGATGGGCGGTAATTCCATTGCAACCGGCGAGTTCGGCTATCATGGCTGCGGCAACCGGATCAGGTTCCTTGCCTTTGCGGGCTTCACGGATTGTTGCAATGTGATCTACGTTTACACCGAGTTTGATAGACATAGGATCTCCTATTTAGTATTGAATAAAGTAGATAAGTCAACGAGGGTCGTTCCTTGCTTGGCTGCCTTTTGGGCTACGTCCTCAATTTTAGACAAATTTTGTTCTGTGAGCGGGATTATCATCACAGAAGTTCCGCTTTTGGGGGCTTCCCTGAGTTTCTGGTGGACATAGTCCTCGATAGAGCTGTTGTCCGGGTTGTACGGGAAGGCGATTTTGCATGAAATTTCAAGATCCTTGCATGTTTGCGGAACAACGGTACGTTCTTCCATGGACAAGTCCAAAAACCACATTTTATTTTTTTCGGTTGGCTTTAGAATCGCTTGCAAAAGTTGCTTGTGCTTAACGGCCTGTTCCCCGTAACGCGTTGCGATGCCGGCTGCGCTTGGGAGGACTTCCTTGGCATTGCTAATAGTTTCTTCGATCTGTTCGGCGGTGTGGTGGATGCGGAGTGGACGTAGTTTGTTGTGAACTTTGTTCAGCTTGCTTGATTCCATTGCAAGCCATAGGACTATTTCTTTGTTTTGAATTTTTTCCAAGCTCTTATAAAAATCGCTGTTTAAACCAAATGGTGGAATCAGCAAGTCAAATGGAAAGTCAAGATTGTTCAGCTTGGCGATGATTTCAGGTGTCAGATTTGTCGTCTGGAATGCAATCGACATGAGGGATGCATTTTTCATGAAAATGTTTTCTGAAACCTGGAATGTCAGGTGGAGTGTATCCCCGTTAGGTGCCAATATGTCAACTAGTGCAGACTGGTACGCGTTTGGGTTGTCACTGAGTTCTTCCATCAGAAGAATGGAACCGCCCTTTTTTTGAATAAATTTTTGCGCCTTTAGAAGATAGACTACGATAGTCTTTCCTCTCGCAAGCGTCCAAATATTGCGCTTTGAACGTTTTGAATAACTTGATGAAATTATTTTCATCTCGTCCTGTAATTTCTTTTCGAAAGGAATCGTATCCTGTTCTACTGGAGCCACTTCTGTTTCTTGTGTTCCTTTGATCTTTTCAAGAATATGAAGTGCCTTATCCTGGTTGTTCAGGAAAAAAGACAAACCAGCAAAAATCCCCAGTGCAAAAAAAAGTGCGACAATGTGTTTAAGCTTTATCATTTCGACTATAAATATAACTACATTGAGCGCATGCCTATTCTATTTGCACTTGTTGGAGCTACCGGTGTTGGCAAGTCCCGCCTTTCACTGGAACTGGCGGAACGCTTTAATGCCGAAATCATCGGTGTGGATTCCCGCCAAATCTACAAGGATTTTGCCATTGGTACCGCTCAGCCGTCTCCACAGGACATGGCTCGGGTAAAACATCATTTGGTCGATTTTCTTGATCCGCGCAAGGCGTTTTCCGCAGGCGATTTTTGTGCAAATGTGAAACAACTTTTGTCCGAAAATCCAAAACAGAACTACATCCTGGTTGGAGGCACGGGCCTTTATCTCCAGTCCTTAATGCTTGGGCTCCCGCAAATTCCCAAGATCGATGAATCTGTGCGTAAGTCTTTTGAAGACGATGCTGCTAAGTTTGGAAGTAAAACTTTATACGAAAAAGCGGTGCTGGCGGACCCCGAAGCAATGGAAAAGGTTGAGCCGAACAATGTCCAGCGCATTATACGCATTCTGGAAGTATATCAACTGACTGGGCGTAAGCTCTCGGAATGGCAAAAGGAACGTGAAGGCGGTATTGGGGAACTGCCTGTATTCTGGCTGAATCGCAGTCGCGAAAATCTCTATGCGCGTATTGACGCCCGCGTAGACCAGATGATGACTGACGGCTGGCTCGATGAAGTTCATGAACTTGCAAAAACGGTGCCTTTAGAGGCCCCGGCATGGCAGAGTCTTGGCTATAAAGAACTTTTGTGTGCAAAAGACGGCATACAAGTGCAATCTGTCCTCGAAGAAGTGAAGCGAAAGACACGAAATTATGCAAAACGGCAGTTGACATGGTTCCGTTGGCAGGTGAAATCGACAGAAGTGGACCTGGATACTTGTGCAAATCCTCTGGAATATATCCATAATAGGGTCGTTTCCCCTTAAATGGTCAATTTTTAAGACTCTCTGAAAAATTTTTCTCCAAAAATTGGACTTGAAAAGGGCAAATTGCCCTTTTTCTTTTAGGGTGTTTTTAAAAAAGTGGTGAATAGAATGTGAATATCATGATGTAGAACCTGCATACAACCCGTTTTTATCGAAAAAAATGAAAAAAAATTGATTTTTTTTACGCTGACCCCTTGTTTTTATTCCTGAAAATTCTATAATTGGTCTCACCCTCGAACGGGTCACCCAAAACGACCTGAACGAGAGACGAAAGCCCGCGAGACTTTCGGGAAGATTGAAGGAATCGGAGATGTGCTTAGTGACGGCCCAAGAAAATTTCTTGGAAGTC